>CAVOCR010000302.1:0-3897 GCA_963694245.1 Myxococcota bacterium | reverse complement strand
CGTCCCTTGTGGTAGACGTCCGCCCATGGCTTGGCGTTGATGCTGACCCGCCCTGTTCCCACGAGCGAGGGATCTCCGGGCTTCTTCAGGTTGACGTTCACCGCCATCGTCTCTTCCCGAATGTTGAGAGTCCGAGTGGCTGTGACGAATCCCTGGAGCGAAATTGAGAGGACGACGACGTCTCCAATGAACGTTTTGGGGATGACGACGTTTCCGTTCTCCAGCGCGACGGGTTCGGAATTCGCTGTCACTGTGGCTTCAGGCGGAGTCACCGTGAGGGTGATCGTGGAGAGGGTTCTTCCCTCCGGGACATCCGCTCCCGCGATCGCAATGGATTGTCCGTCGTGTTCGACCTTGACCGTTCGGGAGTACACCTCGCCGTGAGCCCGGTAGGCTTCGAGGAGGAATTCGCTGCCCAGCGCCATGGAATGCGTTTGAGTTCCCTGGCCCAGGACCTTGTCCTTGATCCGAAGGAAGACATCTTTCGGCGCCTGGATTTCCAGGGATGCCTGCTGGGCTTCAGGCGCCTTCCATTTGAGTTCGAAGATCTGGCCATCTCGCTCGATGGTCACGCTCATCGGAGGGGTTCGCACCCCATTATGCTCCAATGCGATTTCGATCTCGGTGCCGATGGGGAACCGGGCTTTGCGTGTGGAGGTCTCTCCGTTGATGAAGACCTGTGCGTTGTCAGGGGTCGGAACGATTTTGATGGCGACCTGCTCGACGACCTGCTCCGCGGCGGCTCCGGACTTGGTCTTGTTCGAGTCTGAATCGCTCCTAAAGATCGCGAATCCGATGAGGGCCATGGCGATGGCGGCGCCCCCGAGGATCAGGGGGAGCTTGTTCCCGTTCGTGGAGATGGCTGCGGTGGCTGACGTGTGACTCACTCCGCTCGCGTAGGGCGATTGCACCGCCATGGTGGCGGCTTCGTTGTCGATGCCGACTCCGCTTGCCCCCGATCCGGCGACCATGGCGGCGCGAGCCACCTGGGAGTCGGTGATTCCCGCGGAGGAATAGCTCTCGGTCTCGCTCGCCTGAAGATCCGCGAGCGCTTGAATGTCCGCTTCGAACAACTCCTGGATGAGGTCTGCCAGTTGCGCTTGCACGCTGTCGGTCACGGTGGCGAAGAAGAATCGCTGGAGGTCCGTGATGAATTCTCCGACGTCGGAATAGCGGTCATCCGCTTCTGCGGCGAGCGCCTTCACGATGATCGCGTCGAGTTCCTCGGGGATCTCTGAATTGTGCGTGCTCGGTTTCGCGACTTCGCATTTCAGGACATTCGAGAGTGTCGCGAAATCGGTATCCCCGGCGAAGAGGCGCTCGGATGTGAGCATCTCCCAGAACATCACTCCGAGGGCGAAGAGATCGCTGCGCCCGTCGAGCTCGTGCCCTTTGGCCTGCTCGGGGCTCATGTAGGCGCATTTTCCTTTGACGGTCCCCGCTCGGGTCGCGGTGCTTCGACTCGCGGCCTTGGCGATGCCGAAGTCCATGATCTTCACTTCGCCGTTGTAGCTCACCATCACGTTGTGTGGGCTCACGTCGCGATGCACGATGTTCAGCGGCTCGTTCCGATATTTGCGCGTATGGGCGTAGTGAAGTCCCTTGGACGCCTCGATGAGGATCCAGGTGCAGAGCCCGACTGAAAGTGCCTTCTCTTTCTTTCGGGCGAGGTCCACGACCCGTTTCAGGTCCTGTCCCTCGATGTACTCCATCGCGATGTAATAGCAGTTGTCCAGATTGTCGAAGTCGTAGATTTGGACAATGTTCGCGTGGCTCAGTTTTGCGGCGACGGTGGCTTCGTCGATGAACATCGTGACGAACGCTTCGTCCTCCGTGTAGTGCGGGAGGATTCGCTTGATCACGACTTCGCGTTCGAATCCCTCTGCGCCGACTGTTTTCGCGCGGAAGATCTCAGCCATTCCGCCCAATGCAATCTTATTGAGCAGTACGTATTTTCCGAAAGGCTGTGGAAACGTCTGGGCCATCAGGAATCCATTTCTAGCGTTCGCGCGCACGAGGGAACATTTGGAACAGGAGCGGAGTCTAGCACAGGACGCGCCGATTTCCACAAGGGCCAGGGTCCCCTTGTTTTCATGGGCTCATGACGTTGACGTTCCGGGGAGCGGGCCCCTATTCTCATCGTCCTTCCGGAGGGCCCATGGGCTATCGCGCCTGGTTTGAATGTTTTGAAGATTGTGATGAGACTCATGCGTTGACTGAGGTCGTCACTCGCTGTCGGAACGGTGGGTTGCTCGATGTGCGCCATGACATGGAAGCGCTCGGGGATCGCTCGGGCGCGGAATGGCGTGAGCTCTTCGACAGCCGTCTCGCCACCGCTCCATGGCCTGAGCGCTCGGGAGTCTGGAGTCGACGGGAGTGGGTGCTGCCCGAGATCGCCACGGAAAACATCATCAGCACGGGAGAGGGAAACACACCCCTTCTCCCTGCGACGCGCCTTGGGAACGCGTTGGGCGTGGGGGATCTGCGCATCAAGATGTGTGGCAACACACATACGGGTTCATTCAAGGACCTCGGGATGACGGTGCTCGTCAGCGCGGTTGCGGAGATGCGATCCCGTGGGACCGAGGTGGCTGCGATCGCGTGTGCCTCGACCGGCGATACGTCGGCAGCGCTCTCCGCGTACTGTGCGCTGGCCGGGATTCCCGCCATCGTGTTTCTCCCCCGGGGAAAGATCACCACCGCGCAGCTGGTGCAGCCCCTCGCGAATCATGCGCTTGTCCTGTCGCTGGACACGGATTTCGATGGATGCATGAAAGTCGTTCAAGAGGTCACCGCCGACGGGAGCATCTACCTCGCGAACTCCATGAACCCCCTTCGCCTGGAAGGGCAGAAGACCGCCGCCATCGAAATCGCCCAGCAATGGGGATGGGAAGTCCCGGACTTCGTGATCATTCCGGGCGGGAATCTCGGGAACGTGTACGCGTTTGGACGCGGATTTCAGATGATGAAGGCTCTCGGCCTCATCGATCGGTTGCCTCGCCTGGTCTGTGTTCAGGCAGCGCTCGCCAATCCTCTGTACGAGGCGTCCTTGACCGATTTTCAGGATTGGAGTCCGCAGATCGCCGGGCCCACGGAGGCGAGCGCGATTCGGATCGGGGATCCGGTGAGCATGCCGAGGGCGGTGCGAATTCTCCGGGAAATGGACGGGATCGTGGAGCAGGCGACCGAAGATGAACTCGCGAACGCCGCGGGTCTCGCAGACGCGCACGGACTCTACCTCTGTCCGCATACCGCGGTCGCTCTCGCAGGTCTTCGACGACTCGTGGCTCGGGGGACGATTGACTCGAGCCACCGCGTCGCCGTGGTGAGCACGGCCCATGGACTCAAATTCACCGAGCACAAGGTGCGTTATCACCAGGACGCGCTCACGGATGTGAAGAGCCTGCACGCACATTCCCCTGTGGAGCTTCCCGCCAACGCTGCCCGGGTTCGTGAGGCCATTCGTTCGGCGATTGGGGCGTGAAGATGACGGCATTTCAATCCATCGTGGACGGTTCTCTTCCAGCGCAATGCGGAGTCGCGGATGTGTTCCGTCTTCGGCGTGTGCATGTCGGCGCGAAGGCCGTCTCGGAGGCCGCGGACTGGATCCGGGATCAGGGGACTGAGAAGGCATTCGTCCTCGTGGATCAACGGACTTTGAAGGTGCTCGGCGAGTCGGTCCTCGACGCCTTGAAGGCGCGCGGCGTGTCCAGCGCTTCCCATGTTCTCGCGGATCCGCCGGGCGCAAGCGGCCCGGGCTGTGATGACGCGACAATCGAAAAGGTTCGGGCTCTTGCCGAAGGGGCCGATCGCCTGGTCGCCGTGGGTTCGGGAACCATCAATGATGTCACGAAGTCCGTGGCGACCGCGTTGGATGTTCCCTGGGTCAGCGTGCCG
>CAVOCR010000301.1:0-3906 GCA_963694245.1 Myxococcota bacterium | reverse complement strand
ACGAGCGATTTGGACTGCTCTCCCCCGAACAGAGCGTTTTGGAGCATCCTCCATTGGAGGAAACGAACGATACCCGTCTGCTGGGAGCCCGAGTGCTTCGAGGAGGTCTCGCCA
Source organism: Myxococcota bacterium (assembly GCA_963694245.1). Lineage (GTDB taxonomy): Bacteria > Myxococcota_A > UBA9042 > JABWCM01 > JABWCM01 > CAVOCR01. The sequence goes on along the minus strand of CAVOCR010000301.1, from coordinate 3,792 downwards.
AGAGTGTTCTCTTTGCGTACGACCACCGAGGTGTTCGTTTGACTGCGGTTCAGACAATGCTCCCTCAGGGATGGGAGCGAATGGGCGGATTTTATTCCGAGAGTCGTCGCGGGGATCACAAGGTGGTCACGTGGCGAGAAGGACGGATAGTCACCACGATCGTGTCTCCAGACCCTCAGCTCGACCCGATTCTGCTGCGGTCGGTTCAGGCGAGCCGCTGAGGCGGCAGAAAGGGTCACATCTCCCACAATTTTTGTCCCGGTCGTGGACCGTGATACCCTGATCCACCCGAGTGCATTCGATGTGCTGCGCGGGGGCCTGAGGGGGAACCACATGATCCCGGATCGCACGAGTTACGCCGAGCGCGTGTTCACGAATCGAAATCTTCGCCTGAATGGAATTGAGGCGATTGGTTTCGACATGGACTACACCCTCGCCATCTACAAGCCAGAATTGCAGTTTCTCGCCGCCCGGTTGGCTCTGGAGGTCATGGTACGGGAGCATGGCTACCCGAAATCCATCGAGTCGATTGAGTATGATCCGAGCTTTGCGCTCCGCGGGGTGGTGGTCGACAAGAAACACGGAAACATCTTCAAGATGGACGGGCACCGTCACGTGGGACGGGTGTTTCATGGCATGCGTCGCCTGGAGAAATCGGAGATGAAGCGGGTCTATCGCCGGGACCGCGTTCGCTTGATGAGGAATCGCTACGGCTCCCTGGATACGCTGTTTGAGGTCCCCGAGACCTATCTGTATGCACGCATGGTCGACATGATTGATGCCGGGGAACTGGAGGTGCAGGGCGCCAACCCCTATCTCCAGCTCTTCGAAGACATTCGGTCCAGCATCGATCAGATTCACAGGGACAATTCGCTCAAGACGGAGATTCTCCGGTCTCCAGAGACCTACATTGAGCGGGATCCGGAGCTGGCAAGGACCCTGGAACAGTTTCGTGCGGTCGGGAAGCAGCTTTTTCTTCTCACGAACTCCGAGTGGTTCTACACCGACGCCATCATGACGTTTCTGCTGGAGGGGCAACTGGATGCCTACCCGCATTGGCGGGATTATTTTGAGCATGTCGTCGTGTTTGCTCGCAAGCCGCTCTTCTTTTCAGGTGCTTCGCCGTTTCAGCGCATCGGTCAGGACGGCAATCCCCTGGATGAGCGGGTGGATGGTTTTGAGGAGGGCGAGGCGTATCAGGAGGGGAACGCTCGGGATTTTGAGCGCTTCATGGGATTTCAGGGAGATGCGGTTCTCTACGTGGGGGATCACATCTACGGAGACGTGGTGCGCTCCAAGAAGTCCGTGAGCTGGCGGACGGCGATGATCATTCCGGAGATGGAAGAGGAGCTGCGTTGTGTGGAGGCCGTGCTTCCGCTCTTGCGTGAGCGGGAAGGTCTCGATCGGGCACGGCGGGCACTCGATGATGACCATTCCCACCATCAGCTTGTACTGCGGGAGCTGGAACGGGCTCCCGGAAAACGGCGGTATCTTCCCGAGGCTCTCGCCATCGCCCGAGAAAAATCGGAATCAAGAGTGGCGGTGTTGATGGAGCAGATTCGGGAGAATGTGAGCCGGACGCGCGAGGTCGATCGCTGGATTCAGCAGCAGTTCAACCCCTATTGGGGACAGCTCTTCCGTTCTCATGATGAATACAGCGCATTCGGGACGCAGGTGGCGCAATATGCGTGTGTCTACACGGCTCGTGTGAGCAATTTCCTGGCGGTTCCCCCGACGCATTATTTCCGCACGCCACGGGATCGCATGCCTCATGAGCGCTGGGATCTCTACTCGGGATAGAACGGAGTTCAGCGGGCCGCAGCGTACGTCTCCCGCCTCCACCACGCGAGAAGGACAATCGCTCCGAACCAGGGAGCGATGGGCGCTCCAGTCTGACTGGCGCATCCTTCATCTGGTTGAGTCGCGGAGATGCTGAGCCCCCCGCTTCCAGGGATCGTGGTGGGCTTGCCCCCGGTCTCGGCTCCGCTTTCGGTGCTGCCTTCGCCTTCGGTGCCCTCACCGCTCTCCTCACCGTTCTCCTCACCATTCTCCTCGCCGTTCTCCTCACCATTCTCCTGGCCGTTCTCCTCACCATTCTCCTGGCCGTTCTCCTCGCCGCCGTTCTCCTGGCCGTTCTCCTCGCCGTTTTCCTCGCCGTTCTCCTGGCCGTTCTCCTCGCCGTTCTCCTCACCATTCTCCTGGCCGTTCTCCTCGCCGCCGTTCTCCTGGCCGTTTTCCTCGCCGGTTTCCTGGCCGGTTTCCTGGCCGGTTTCCTCGCCGGTTTCCTGGCCGTTCTCCTCGCCAGTGCCTTCGCCGCCGAGGCAGATCTCCTCGTAGTCGTCGCAGCAGTCGCCATATTCGATACAGGTCAGATCGCACCAGCAGCTGCCGCCGGATGCCTTGCACAGCTGGCCGACAGCGCCTTCCGCTTCAAAGTCACAACAGTGACCCGCACAGGAGTTTGGATCCGGGGGGTTGGTGTCGTCACAGACGTCTCCCTGGCCATCCAGATCCCCGTCTTCCTGCTCTGGGTTCTCGTTGTCTGGGCAGTTGTCGAGAAAGTCGGGGACGCCGTCACCGTCGTTGTCCGGGGCGGGGGTGATGCCGGGATCCTGGCTGGTGACATGGAAGTCCGTGAATCCGCACGGTCCTCCGCAATCGGGTGCACCTGAGGAGTAGGCATAAAGCCCCGCACGCCCTGTGAGCAACGGGGTTCCGGAATCCACGATGTCAAAGAGAGGCTCGAAGTCGCCGTCGTCGTCGATGTCGAGTTCGATGACGATGTTGGAGCCGGTGGCCGTGGCACGAATGGCGCCGGGTTCTCCCACGATGTAGGTCACGTCCGCCGTGGCCAGCACATCGAGGTCGGGATAGAAGGTGCCGTCGTCCAGTACTTCCCCGCGGACCCGATAGAGTCCCGCGAGAGGCGCCGTTCCGCCAAATGCAGGGGTGAACTCGTTGCAGGCGTCGGCGCCTGGCGCGCGATCGTGCGTCATGTAGAAGAGGTAGAAGTTGGCGGAGTTCTCATAGCGGAAGACGATGCCGATGGCGTCATTGTCCGTGTGGTGATAGCGCGCCGTCACCGTGTAGTTGCTCCAGGCGTTGTTTCCGATGACCAGGTGGTTGTCGATGGCATCCGACTGTTGGCAGTCTCCAAAGACCGCGTAGTTGCACCCGCAGTTGTCGTCTCCACAGGTATCGTCGGTGGTGGGCATCACCTGCCCCTCAATTTGCGTCCAGGGATCCGCGCAGTAGGCCGAACTCCAGGCGGTCGACGTGGAGACTTCCGCCACATCGTCTTCAAAATCCGTGGAGTAGAGTTCCACCGCTTCCTGTGCGAGAGCGTGGCTGGCTCCACAGAAGCTCAGAACGAACAGTGCTGACATGACCCATTTCTGCATGGTCTTCCTCCGATTCCCTTGAGCAGAACGCGGCACACTATACACTGGCGACGCGTTTTCATGCGAGGAAAGTGGAATGATGAGTCCGAGCTCGATTCAAGAGGCAGCTCCCTCCCCTCTCCGAAGGGCCCTGTTGCTGGGCCTGGCGGTTGTGGCGATCTCCTTTGCTGCGATCTTTTTCAAGAAGGCAGCGCCCACCCATCCGCTCGTCGCTGCAGCGGTGCGACTTCTTCTGACCGCGGGAATGCTTCTGCCTCTGGTCGTCCGCGCCCGGCTCTCGGGGCGTCTCCCCAACCGGGTTCTGGGTCCTGCCATCCTTGCGGGCGTGTGCTATGCGGTTCATTTCGGCTCCTGGGTGAGTTCGTTGACACTCACCTCTGTGGCCGCTTCC
>CAVOCR010000300.1:0-3911 GCA_963694245.1 Myxococcota bacterium | reverse complement strand
TCTTCCAGGACCGCGATCGTGGGACGTGCCGGGTAGCGGAAGGTCACGCGGTCGAACTCGATTTCCCCCGCCACCTCGTGGAGAGTGAGGGCGTCGGGTGGGCTCTCGATCCCCGGCTCCTCCTCCAGGAGCTCGAAGATGCGCGCGGAGGAGCCGAGAGCGCGTTGGATGTTGGCCCAGATTCCGGCGAGGCTCATGAGGCTTCCCGTGACCATCAGCGTGTAGAGGAGAAAGGCGGCGAGTTCGCCCGCTGTCAGTTCGCCGGCGATCACCTGGCGTCCTCCGAGAAACACGATGGCAGCAATGGCGACATGTCCTGCGAATTGAGCGCCACCCATGAAGCCCCCCCGGGCGATGGCGATCTGCACCAGGCTCTCAAAGGCGCGGGTCACCCGATCACGGTAGCGGGCGGCTTCTCGTGCCTCGGCCCCAAACAGATGCACGGTCTCGATTCCGACGATGCTCTCCTTGAGGCCCGCGTTGGCGTCTGCCAGAAGATCCTGCACGGCTCCCGACCGTCTCCGGATGATTCGCCGGATGTACACGGCGCCAATGCTCAGCGGGGGGATGATGAAGAAGATGGTCACGGCGAGCTGGGGACTCGTCCACAACAGGATGATGAGGCCTCCGCAAGCGGTCATGGCGGATCGCAGACCGATGGAGAGTTCGCTGCCCACGGCGTATTGAAGGATGGAGATGTCGCTGGTCAGGCGACTGATCAATTCTCCGCTGCTTCGTTCGTGAAAAAATCCCGGCGGATGGCGCAGAAGATGGCGGAAGGTCCGATCCCGGAGATCCACGACCACGCGCTGACCGAGCCAGCTCATGAGATAATGTCGGACGAAGACGAGTGCACCGAGGATCGCGAAGGCGCCGAGCGCGACGCTGAGGATCTGACCCAGCTTCTCGGAGTTTCCGGCAGTCACGGCGTCGTCAATGGCGAGACGAAGCGCCTGGGGAAGCATGAGATTCACGACGCCTCCGAACATCAATGCGGCTGTCGCAATGATCCAGCGTCCCCGATAGGGTCTGACGAGCTGAAAAAGCGTCCTGAAATCTCCCTTGCGGGGGGGACGGTCAGGCGATTGGTCTTCCGGTGTCGAAGTGCTCATGCGTTGACTTTGTACCCGGCGACGGCCCTTGTGATCAAGGCCGTGAAGTGGGTGCAGGGGACCCGTTTGGGGTCTGGTCGGTGTGTTCAGGGGCACGGAATACTTGCGAAACCTGCATGGAAAACGCTAAGAAATGGGCGAAATCAAGCGCCAAGAGCGCATTCAAGGATGAAACATGAAAGGTCAGCATCTCGTTTTTGTTTTCGCACTTCTTCTCCCTCTTCACGCTCTGGCGGTTCCTGCGCCCATGAGCCCCGAGGAGCTGATGGAGATGTCCGAGATGGTTCTCGACGCTGAGGTCATCGATGTTGTCTGCGTGGACTCCGTGAACGGGGTCTCCACTTATGAGGCCACCTTGACTCCGTTGGCGGTCTACAAGGGAGCGCCCGCGCCGGCCACGTTCAACATCCAGTTTCAAATGGGTGGTGGCGGAACCGGAACCTGCGGATGGAGCGAATCCGCGCATCCCAAAGGCCAGGTGGGCAAGCATCACTTGAGCCAAAGCGCGGGTGGACTCTGGCAGAACGTCTCCTGGAACGCATTCGTTGCGGACCCGAACTCCAAGGAGGAGGACCTCCCCGTTTGCTCGACCTCTGCAGTGGAAACAGGCGAGGAGACCGGAGATGAGTCCGAGAGCGGCGAGGAGACGGGAGACGATGAGCTTCCGATGAGCGCGCAGGATGAGGCCGGCATTCAGGATCTTTGTGATGAGGCCGTTGCGTCGTTTGAGTCCTCGATTCAGGACACGGCCGCGCAGGCGACGATGTGTGAGGTCAGCGCCGGTCTGTTTGGCGCTCAGAACGAAGCCGAATGCGACATGATCATCAAGGAGTGCATTGAAGACATGGCGAATCAGGGCCCGGAGGGAGAAGGGTCGGGTGATGAAGGCACCGACGAATGCGTCGCGGAGCCCTGGGACCAATGCGAGGCGATGCCCACGGAGATCCTGGCCTGCTTCGACAACTTCCCCTCGATGGCGATGGATTGGCCGGAGGTGACGTGCGTCGAGATCATCGCGATGACCGATGAGGAGAAGGAGGCGCTCTTCGCCAAGCTCGAGGGCCTCGGCGGGGAGGAAGGCATGGACATGAACCCCTTTACTGAGGTGCCGGAGTGCGTGGCGTTGCTGGAGACGTGTGGCGCGGTGTTCGCGGAGTGGTCCTCGGAAGAAGACGGCGAGGAAGCCAGCCACGAGGAGGGCGAGGAAGACGATGACTATGGTGATGAAGAAGGCTTCGAGATGGCGGAGGAGGACGAGACCGGCGACGAGACCGGCGACGAGCCGGAGACCGAGACGGGCGACGAGACCGGCGACGAGACCGACGACGAAACCGGTGATGAGACCGGCGACGAGACCGGAGACGAGACCGGTGACGAGACCGGTGACGAGACCGGTGACGAGACCGGAGACGAGACCGGCGACGAGACCGGCGAGGCGTCCGGAACGGGTGATGAGTCTGAATCGGGCGACGAGACCGGCAAGGACACGGGCGCTGAGACGGGCGCCGAAACGGATGACGAGGAAACGGGGGATGTCGAGGAAACGGGCGGTGAAGAGGGCAGCTCCGGTGGCGGTTCCAGTGGTTGTCGGACCACGTCTGCTCCGAATGGCTTGCTTGCTGCGCTCAGTTTCCTGATTCTTGCGTTGGGGATGCGGCGACGTCGCATTGTCTGAGGCGCCAGGAATTCACGTAGATTGAAGAGAGGGACGAGAACATGAATTTGATCACGTATGCCAAGACCGGAAACATCAATGGGCTCAAGGGCGTTGTGGATTCCGGAGGTCGACTCGAGGGGAAGGATCCCCATGGAAACACCGCGCTTCACCTGGCGATCCCCGGGGGTCATGTCGGAGCCGTGAAGTTTTTGCTCGATTCGGGAGCGAATCCGAATACGGCGGATCGTGCGCGTCAAAGCCCACTCGACTGGGCGTGCCACGACAATCAGACGGAAATAATGGAGGTTTTGCTGGGCGCGGGAGCGCGGGTGGACACCGCGGATCGCAATGGCGCCCAGGCCATTCACTGGGCCTCGGGCAAGGGGCATCTGGACTGCGTGAAGGTCCTGGTGGATTCCGGAGCGGACGTCAATGCGGCGGAAGAAGACGGCATGACGCCGCTTCATTGGGCTGCTGAGTACGGTCACGCAGAGATCGCAACCTATCTCCTGGAGAAGGGAGCCGACGCCACTCGCGGGATCAAGCAGGGCATGACGGCTCTTCATCTCGCGTCGGAATACGGCTGGGCGGAGGTCGCTCAGGTGCTTCTGGACGGGGGGGCGTTGCCGAATGCCCGCGAGGAGGATTCGGGACTCGCGCCTCTTCACTGGGCTTCTGAATATGGACATGTCGCGGTGGTGGAAGCGCTGATCGCGGGGGGTGTGGACATCAACGCTCCGGACAATGAGAAGTTCTCCCCGCTGCACTGGGCGGCGGAATACGGTCGGCACCACGTTGTGAGCCTTCTTCTCGAGGCGGGCGCGGACACCTCTTCAAAGACGGAAAAAGAATACACGGCTCTCGATCTCTCGATGATGTACGAGCACCCCGAAGTCGAGAAGATCCTTCGAGCTGCAGATGCGCCGAACGGGGCCTGGCAGCAGGCGGCGGACGACGGCGGCGATGCGGACGAGGACGAGGAATTTGGCGTCGAGTTCGACGTCGGTGAGATCTGAGGCTCGGCCTCCCGGCGTTTGACCGGGTGTTGCGGGTCGCTTTCGCCTGATTTCATCGTCAGCCCGCCTTGAACGGGCCTCCGGCCAGTCCTGCGCCGGCCTTCCTCGATCTCCATCCGAAATCAA
>CAVOCR010000299.1:0-3916 GCA_963694245.1 Myxococcota bacterium | reverse complement strand
CCGGAGTGTTCACGGCGCCGTGTTCAGCTGTCATGGCCACACCCGGCTCCTGTCATGGACCGTTTCCCATCGCCTCTGAAGTGTAGATCTCCCGTCCTGTCGCCCCCGCCACCACGTCCGTGAGATGAAAGCGCAGCGGCCAGGTCTCGTTTCCGAGCCAGAGAGCCGCCTGATCGGCGAAATGGGGCGACCCCGTCAACGCGGACTGACCGCCAGGAAGGATGTTCACTCCACTCACCTCCTCCCCGCGGAGAGAGACCACCATTCGCATCACAGGACCACTCCCATGCGTGAACGACGTCCCACTGAAACCCGGGTTCGCCGCATCGACGCCCCAGTTGTCACCGGGCCGGGGGAACCATTTCAGGCCTTTCCGTGGGTCACCCGACTCCAGATCGTCCGCAAGGGGAAGGGTCGACGTGGTGATCGAGAAGGGCGTGGCAAGCACCCCAAACTGATCTGCGGGCAGGAAGTCGAGAAGCAGTGATTCAAAGGTCACCTGATGCCGTAGACCCCAGATCCATTGACTCATGTCAGGCGTGTCGAACCCGCCCTGCCCCGGCCCCGCTCCCGGTCCCGCGAGAAAATCCAGCGCCTCGTTGAGGCTGAGAAGCATCAACTCCTCGCTCGTTTCAAGTTCCGGCGTACCCCGTACATCGAAGAAAATCGACTCTGCGGTGGCGCCGTTGTGACTCGCCAGCCCCGCCTCGGCGTTCCCCCGCGCGTTCAGCATCCGATCCAGGAGGCGGACCTGCCCCTTCGAGCCAGACGGCAACCAGACACCCGGGATCCCCTCGTCATCGAAGACCCGTTTCATGAACCGGGGATAGAAGGCATTGAAGATCATCGTGGCGACTGCATCCTCGACCTCGACCTCACCCACCACATGATAGAAGGTCTCGACACCACTCGCCGCTGGAAACCCGTTCCCCCCCCACGCCGTCAGCCGGTCCCGCACTTCTTCCCACTCGTCCCGCACAAGACCTGCCACTGCGGAGGGAGTGCCGCCCTCGTTGGAGAGCTTGAGCTCCTCCCAGCCATGATCCATCGCCGCCAGCAGATGCTCCGTGATGTCTTCCCCCAGTCGCGAGGTGTGATTCCCCTGGATCGCGCTCATGTCCTCCGCCGTCGCGGTTCCCATGACCTCCTGGAGGGCCCTCTCAATCGTATCGCCCCGATACCCGATGTCCCAGGGACCGCCGTAATACCACTCGTCGTCCCAGAGCGACCCATCAAGGGAGGTGCCCCCGGGATCGTTGTTCGCCGTGAGGACGAACCCCGAGGCAGGGGACACTGCCTGCGCGGTCTGGTCGAAAGGAATCACGCACTCCCCGACACCCTGGGATCCCTCGATCACCTTCCTGTCCGGTCCCACGGGAACGGTGAATCCTCCATGTGCATTTCCGTCAATGAGTGCCCGGGGATCCGCCCCTTCCACCCAGCGTCCATCCACGTCCCGGGGGAGATGATCACGGCATGGCACCGTTTGATACCCGGAGAAAAGGATATCGCCAGAGGAGTCGGACACGGCGAAATTCTGGCTGTAGGAGATGAGACCTCTCGTCCACTCCTGAAACTCGCCCACGTTCTCGGAATGACCGAATCCATCGAGCACATCGACGATGTGCGCGCTGTCCAGCCCGACGTAGTCGAAGCTGATGGCATCCACGATGGAAGACCCGGCCTCGTCCTGATTCGCCGGGATGACGAGATCCCCGAGCATGGCGATGATGCTCTCTCCAACGCCCGGCTGCTCGTCCTCCTGAGGCACACGTCCTTCGATCGCCGTGATCCATCGCCCATCTGGCGTGACCCATCGACTCCACGACTGCTCCCCCCCGGTGCTCCCGAGAAGCGGAATGTCGGCCACGTCGTAGACTTCGACCACCTCGGTCAGAGGCTCCCACACGCCCTGCATCAACACCGATTCGGGTTGTCCCGCGTCATTGAGCTGTACCGACTCCCGGTACCAGTCCGTGATGTCTCCCATCAGTTGCGTCTGACTCCAGGCCACTCGCCCATTCGTGCCGATGTTCATCAAGGGGAATCCTGGGATCAGCATCCCGAGCTGGTGAGTCGTGCCTCCGCCCAGGGCCGATGTGTCCAATCCGATTTGAAAGAGCAGGGTGGGAACTGCAAGGGAGAGATGACCGTCCCCCGCCATGAGCGTGGATCCGTCGGCAGTCGCGTCCGCAGACACGGCCCATGCGTTCGAACCGTAGACGTCCTGGTCCCCCCGCCGGCGTTTTGTGTTCAACGTCTCAAGGCGGGCGGTCGCTCTCTCGAGCAATGCCGCATTGATCGGGCCCCTGCTCAGCGCAATCGCCCCTCCTGAGTCCTCGGAATCCGCTTCCTCCCTGACTTCCCCTTCGGCCTCAATTCCCTGTAGAAGCGCCGACACGGTGCCTTCAATGGGCGAGACATCCCCGAGAACATCTTGACGCAAACCATTCTCTCGAAGCGTCTCGTACTCATCCCCTGCAAACAGGCCGGGCACCGCCGCGAGGGCATTCGCGTGACCCACATCGCCCGTCTCGTAGCTCGCCTCGTACAAGATGAAGGCGAGGACACCCGCCACATCTTCGGTTTCCCACGGCGCCATGAGATCCGCAGGCGTCTCCGCGCCCAGGAGCGGCCCCGCGAGTTCGAGTTCGCTCGGCGGAGCTTGTGTCCCCTCCTGCGCGGCCAGAATGAAGGCATTCACTCCATCGACAAACGCACCAAAGAGCCCGAGCTGTTCGTCGGAAAGGTGCGCGTGGATGCGCTGCGCGACATGGGCGATCCCGGTCCCGCGTGATTCGCGATCAATGTCCAGAGCATCGGCCCCCAGAAGCGAGGCGACGCGGCCACGTCCCATTCGGCGCGCAAGGTCCATCATCAGATACCTGTCCCGCGCCTGTACGAATCCTGTCACCCGCGCGAGATCCAGTCGGTTTTCCGCATAGACATGCGGCACACCTCCCTCCGTTCTCACCACGTGCACGGCCGCCTGAAGCCCGGGGATCGTAATGAACTCGCTGGCGTCCACGCTCTCGAGCAATGCCTGGTTGATGGCAGCCGCGGACACGTCCGGAACGTCTGCGCCGACTCCATCCTCCCCATCTCCCTGGGCATCGCAGTCGCTACAACTGTCCCCCGCGACCTCGCTCGACGCCTCATCACTCGCGCATCCCGGCACCATCAGCAAAATTGCCCAGAACACCGCTCTTCCGACGCACATGACCCATCTCTCATTCATGATCTAGCCTTCTTGTAGAATTCGTCTCATCACCCGCGCCATGAAGTCCACGTCCGCCGCGCCGCATTGTTCCCGGATGGAGTGCATCGAGAGCATGGCAGAGCCCACATCCACGGTGGCGATGGCGAGCTGTGCAGCGCTGAGCGGCCCAATCGTGCTCCCGCACGCAAGGTCCGTGCGATTCACGAACTCCTGCACTGGCACGTTTTCCGCCTCACACGCCAATTTGAAACGCGCCGCCGTGACGGCATCCGTCGCGTACCGGAGGTTTGCATTGCTCTTGATGACAGGCCCCGCGTTCAGCATCGGCTTGTGCTCGCCCTCGTGACGGCCCGCATAGTTCGGGTGAACCCCGTGGGCCATGTCCGCGGACACCAGAAAGGAACGCGCTGCGGCTCTCTCGAGGCCCCCTTCGGAGCCACCTGAATGCGTCTCTGTTGCCAGAGAGAGCACGTTTCGAAGAAATGCGGACCCGGCCCCAGTGGCCGAGGTGGAACCCACCTCCTCATGATCGAAGAGGCACATCACAGCGGTCGAGTCCGGCGTCCCGTCGACCGCCAGAAGCGCCTCCAGCGCGGTGTAGCAAGACGCTTGATTGTCCAGTCGCGGGGCGAAGATGAACTCCTTGCGAAGCCCTCCCACACACGGGAGCTGCGTATCATGAAGACCCACGTCCCA
>CAVOCR010000298.1:0-3929 GCA_963694245.1 Myxococcota bacterium | reverse complement strand
TTCATTTTCGGGATAGAGCACTTCAATCTGAAGCTCGAGGCATTCTTTCAAGTTGCGAGCACCGACCCCGAGCGGGTCGAAGCGCTGAATGTGTTCCAGCACCCATTCCACCGTGAATGCCTCGATGTTGAGCTGGGTGCTGATATGGCCGATCACGTCATCTCCGAGATAGCCGTTTTCGTTGATATTGCCGATGAGGCGCTCAGCGATCTCGGTGCATTCGTCGTCGAAGCTGGTCAATCCGAGCTGGTCCCGCAGGTGGTCTTGCAGGGACCCTCGGGAACTGAGCATGGATTCCAGAGGGGGGCGATCGTCGTCCCGAACCGTATAGGTGGGCGCATGATTCATGTTGGAGAACTCTTGATAGTTCTCGACAAATTTCTCCCAGTTTTCGGTGGGATCTCCTCGGAGATCCGTGTCCGCGCCCTCGGGTGCCACGTCGTCAGGCGTGGCGGGAATTTCCGGGGAGGCCTGGGCCGCAATCGGAGATTCGGCCCCTTGCTCTGCATTCGAATCCGCCGGGTTCTCCGTGTCCGCGGGGTCCGAGTCGGGAACCTCCTCCAGAACGGGGTTTTCGAGCATGGCTTCGTTGACGTGCTCTTCCAATTCCATGCGCGAGAGCTGCAGCAGCTTGATGGCTTGCTGAAGCTGGGGCGTCATGACCAGTTGTTGGCTGAGCTTGAGGTATTGCTTGAGTTCCACTGGTCCCCTGGAAATCCATTTGAATTTCAGGTGGTTGGTTGATTCATTGGAGGAAGTATAGCAGGGGTTTTGGATTGTCGCAAAGCAACAGATTGGAATCGGCACGGGGTTTGCATTGGCGCTGGAATCAGGGCGCAGTCCATCGTTGTGATGCGGTTCCCGGGTGTGGTAGTCTGTGCCAAATCATGGCGGAATTCCCGCCCAACAGGAAGGCAACGCATCATGAAATCTTTCAACTCTCCTCTTCTCCCGTTTGCGGCTTGTGTCCTCGCTTTGATGGTGACGGGCTGTACCGCTGATGAGGAGCCCTCGTTGAGCGGACCGGGCTCGTATGATGAGGCCAGTTGCACGGTGTGTGTGGCCGGGGTCAAGAGCTGTCATGGCGCCTGGGCGAGCACATGCTCCGAGGACGGGAAAGCGGCGAGTCCTTTGATGTGTGGGGGGAGTCAGGTGTGCAAGAGCGGGGACTGCAAGTCCAGCACGTGCCCCTCGGCCGGATTCAAGGGGTGCGCCGACGAGACGACTCTGAGTGCCTGCAGCAACGGGGCGTTGACGGAGGCACCCTGTGACGCCAACGAGGTGTGTGCGGGGGGAGCGTGTGTTTCTGCGATCTGTGAAGAGGGGGCGACGTCCTGCGGGCATTTCAGCCTGGCGACGTGCAGTGGAGGCTCCTGGGAGGTTGTGGAGTGTGCTGCTGGCGAGACGTGCAGCGAGACCACGGGTGTGGCCGCCTGCGGGAGCCAGAAATGCTCGCCGGGCGAGCGGACATGCGCCGACAAGGATGGCGATGGATATCTCGAGACGATTCAGGTCTGCAATGCGCTTGGAACCGGTGGAGACCCGGCGCTGACCGTCAATTGTGGCGCGACCCAGGCCGCATGTTTTGAGACCGATCTCGGGGCCTTCTGCCAATGCGCTGCTCCCAAGAGGACCAGCGTGGAACCGGAAGAGCAGGGAGGGGGAGAGGAATCGGGCGCGGAAGAGGATCTGATTGGAGAGATCGACATTCAGATTGGTGGAGAGGACTTTGTGCAGGTGGGCGGGGACATCCCTCCCTCGGAGAAGCCCGATCTGGCCTCGGCCTACAAGAACGGTGAGGAAATCAGCTTCGACAGCTATGCGAGCGTCAACTTCCAGGAGAACCCCGAGACTCCGGGGATCGGAACGCTTCAGTTGATCATGGCCGCGGGACAGAAAACCCTGGAGCTTCAAATTGGTGGTGTGTCCCCCGATTGGTCAGGGAGCATCAACGCAGACGCCCTGGGCGAGGTCGCGGGTCTGATGGGCTACAATGACGGGACTGCGAGCCAGGAGGAGGTTCAGGGATTCAAATGGGGTGCAGGGGGGGATTATGGCGGAAACTATGATTTCACCATCGATACGAACGAGTATCCAGACGGTCGGATCACGGGCTCTTTCCTTGGACTGCTGAACATCTTTCCCGGTCAGGTCGGACAAGAGCAGATTGAGTTCGAAGACGGCGCCTTCGATCTGGGCTGGTAGGAGTCACTGTGGGCGCCACTCTCCTTCTGACAACTCTTCGCGGCCATAGCGTCGCGGCGGTCACGAGCGGTGCCCGTTTGAGTGTGATTCGCATGGAGTCCCCTTCTTCCAGGGCGACCACGGGGAGCATTCACGTCGCACGGGTGGTCCGCGTCGTGAACGCGATGAGCAGTGCGTTTTTGGAGGCGGGCCTGTCCCGCCCCGCCTATCTCCGCCTCAGCGATGTCCCCAGCACTCCACGAAACGGAGACAGGCTTCTCGTACAGGTGGCTCGTGAGGCACGCGGGACCAAGGGCGCGCGGGTGACGGGCTACATCACGATCCCCGGGCATCTCGCGGTGCTGCGACCGATGGAGTCGGGTGTCCTGGTCTCTCGTAGACTCTCCGATACGAGTCGCGGTACTGCGCTTCGGGAGTTTGTCGGGTCCGTACTTCCGGAAGGAATGGGAGCGATCCTTCGGACAGCAGCGGGTGAGGCAACAGAAGACGCCATTCGAGAGGAGATTGTCTCGTTGTGTGCGCGCTGGGAGGAGATCCGAACCCGGGCCGAGGACGCCGATCTGGGCACATGCGTCTCTGAAGAGGACCCCCTGCACCGCCGTGCTCTTCGTGATTTGCGGGGGGGAGTCGATACCATCATTGTGGCGGAAGACCTCCGCTCCCGAGCCTCTGAACTGGGTTTGCAGGACCTTTCGCTTGAAGTGGAGTGGGCTCCGCGGGAGCGCATGAATCAGCGCTTTGAACTGGACCGGCAGATTGACGAATTGTTGAGTCGTCGTGTGTGGTTGAAATGCGGGGGGCGGATCACGATTGATACGACCGAGGCCATGACGACCATTGATGTGGACACTGCCAAGTGCACGAGCGGCAAGGATCTCGAAGCGACTGCGTTGCGTGTCAATCTGGAGGCTGCCAGCGCAGTCGCCCGTCAGCTGCAGTTGCGGAATGTCGGTGGGTTGATTGTGGTCGATTTCGTGGACATGCGGGATCCTGCGGGCAATGCGAGCTTGAATGAATGGCTTCAGGAATCGTTCGCGATGGATTCCGCGCGAACGAACATCCTCCCGATCAGCGAACTCGGACTGGTGGAGATGACGCGAAGACGGGACCGGGATTCTCTGAGCGGACTTCTTCAGAACTCCTGCACGCATTGTGATGGGGAGGGTCGTGTGCTCCGTGCCTCCTCCGAGGCATGGAGGGTGCTGGATCGACTTGCTTCAGCGCTCACGACTCCCGGGGCCCGCCGGGTTTGTCTCGGGGTTCCGGCGGAGATTCTGGAGATTCTGGAAGGAGCACTTGCCGCTGAAATCGACATGCTGCGTGCTCAATTCAGCGGTACACTCGAGGTCCGGGTTGCAGCGGATGTTGCGCTGGGAGACCATGCTCTCGAGATACGTTAGGAGGGGCGCCATGTCGCAGGTGGATCATCGTCATGAGAATCGGGTCGAGATCAACCAGGAGTTTGCGACTCTGGATGCGTTCCTGAGCGTCTACGCCACCAACATCTCCCGTTCCGGCGTGTTCATCCGGAGCGATTCTCCGCTTCCCATCGGGAGTTGCATTCATTTCCAGTTCTCCATCGTCGCGGATGAGATTCGCACGATTGCTGGAGAAGGCGAGGTGGTGCGGGTCGTGAACGATGAGGAGGATGAAGGGCCGGGAATGGCGCTGAGTTTTCTCTCATTGGAGCCAGACAGCGCGGAGCTGATCGAGCGAATCGTGGC
>CAVOCR010000297.1:0-3943 GCA_963694245.1 Myxococcota bacterium | reverse complement strand
AGGACAAGGTCCTGATGGGCTCTGAGCGCCGCTCCATGGTCCTTTCCGAGGAAGAGAAGCGGAACACGGCGTATCATGAAGCGGGTCATACCCTGGTCGCCCAGCATCTGAAGCCCTCTGATCCTGTCCACAAGGTGACCATCATCCCTCGGGGTCAGGCGATGGGTGTGACGCAGCAGCTTCCGGAAGAGGATCGCTATTGCTACGATCACCATTACGTCATGAATCGCATCGCGATTCTGATGGGGGGCCGCATCGCTGAGGAGCTCATCTTCGGCCACAAGACCACGGGCGCAGGCAATGACATCGTCCAGGCGACTGAGCTTGCGCGCAAGATGGTGTGCGAGTGGGGGATGAGCCAACTGGGAAACGTCAGCTATGGAAAGGGGAATGAGAACCCCTTCCTGGGGCGCGAGATTTCCAAGAACCCGGACTTCAGCGAAGCGACCGCAGAGCGTGTCGATCTGGAAGTGGAACGGATCATCAACGAGGCCTATGGAGTCGCTCGAAAACTTCTGGAGAGCCATCGGGATGAACTTGAGATGCTGTCGCTCGCGCTCCTGGAGTTCGAGACGCTGGATGGTGAGGAGATCGTCCTCGCGATCACCGGAGGAGACATCGAGGCTCTTCGTGTGGAGCGGGAGCAGGCCTCTCGCGAGGCGGAGCGCGAGCAGGAGCAGAAGGCCGCTCAGGAGACGCCGGAGTCCGAAGAGGTGTCGCTGACTTCGGATGGCTCTTCGGGGAGCATGCCGGATCCGGCGGAGGGGATGGCCCAATCCCCTGTCGATCCGATCCGATGACTCGAGCGGGGCATTCTTCCGCGGCATCGATGCCGGCCACGCACTTCTCTTTACAATGGAACGGGGGATCTCTGGATCTCTCGGAACCGCGCCTCATGGCGGTTCTCAATGTCACGCCCGATTCGTTTTCCGACGGTGGATTGTTTCATCGCCCGGAAGAAGCGATCCGTCGCGGGCTTCAAATGGTCGCGGAGGGAGCGGACATTCTGGATGTCGGCGGAGAATCTTCGCGTCCGACCGGGGCGGTCTACGGGGCAGGTGCGGAGCGCGTCTCGGAGGCCGAGGAGATCGCACGGGTCGTGCCCGTCATTCAAGCGCTTGCGAAGGAGACGGACATACCCCTCTCCATCGACACCACCAAATCCGCGGTGGCTCGTGCCGCGTTGGACGCGGGTGCCGTCATCGTCAATGACATCAGCGGACTCTCCATGGATCCGCAGATGGGCGCAGTGTGTGCGGCGGCGGGGTGTCCCGTCGTGTTGATGCACATGCGGGGGACCCCGGGTGACACGTTCGCCAATGCCGTCTTTGAGGATGTCGTGGGCGATGTGGCTCGGGAGTTGAGGGAGGCCGTGGACCGGGCATTGGGTTCGGGGATCGCACGCGAGAATCTCGTGTTGGATCCGGGCCTGGGATTTGGGAAGCCTCAGGACGGCAATCTACGCATGATTCGAGACATGATGGATTTCCATGCGCTCAATTTGCCGATTTTGATGGGGCCGTCTCGAAAATCGTTCATCGGGGAGGCGCTCGGAGGCGTTGGCGTGGAGGCGCGGGCCTGGGGCACGGCCGCGGCAGTTGCGGCCTGTGTGTGGGCCGGGGCCCATGTCATTCGCGTGCACGATGTGGCTCCCATGCGGGATGTGATGCGCGTCACGCGTGCGATCATGCGAGGGACCTGCTCATGATGGCACCGGCAGAGGTGACCGAAACCCTGAACGGATGCTTGCATGGCGCGGTTTTTTTGCCTATCTCTGGTCGAGCATGAGCGAGCGTGACAGGGGGGAAGACGGCAGATGATGGAATGGCTTGCAAACTGGGGCACGACAGAGCTCATCAGCGCCGTTCTGGACATCGGGATCGTCAGCTATCTGATCTATCGTACGCTTCTTCTGATTCAAGGAACCCGCGCAGTCCAAATGCTGGTGGGGGTCCTGATGCTGATCCTCTTCTTTTTCCTCAGCACGGAAGAATACGCGAATCTCCAGACCCTCAACTGGCTCCTCGACAAGTTCATTGCCTCTTTCATGATCGTGATCGTCGTCATCTTCCAGGAGGATATTCGCCGTGCGTTGACCCAGGTGGGTCGAAATCCTGTCGTGGCGAGCGGAGGAGGCGAGAGCGACGAGCCGATCTATGAGGTGCTGGTCGGTGGAGTGATGCAACTGGCAGCGTCTCGAATTGGCGCGATCATCGCGTTGGAACGCGCAGCCGATCTGGGCCCCTACACCAAGGAAGGCGTCCGAGTGGACGCAGCGGTAAGCCGAGAGTTGCTCATGAGCCTCTTTCAAAACGCCCACCTGAACACGCTGCATGATGGCGGTGTCATCATTCGGGATGAGCGGGTCAGTCACGCCGGCTGCTTCTTCCCCCTGACCGTGAATCCCAAGATTGAGCGGGAGCTGGGTACACGTCATCGCGCTGCAATCGGTTTGAGCGAGGAGACCGACGCCTATGTGATCGTGGTCAGCGAGGAAACCGGGCGTTTGAGCGTCGCGATGAATGGCGAGCTTCTTCGCAACTTCACGGAAGAGTCGCTGCGGGCACATCTCCGCGGTGCGTTTCATGCGGAGGGGCGAAGCACCCTCTGGCGTCGCTTCGGTCGGGGCGATGAGGAGAGCGGATGAAAGATCTACTCCTCCGGATTTTTCTGTCGAATCCAGTCCTCAAGGTCTTCTCGATCTCGCTGGCGGTGGCGCTGTTCTTTCTTGTTCGGGAGGATCGGGTCAAGGAGCTGAAGGTCGAGGTTCCTCTTGTGATGACGGGGATCGGACTGAATCAAATCCTGACTGCCGAGTTCCCGGCCACGGTCACGGTGCGGATGCGCGGACGATCCACCGCCATTCTTCGGGCCATCGAGACCCGTCCTTCTCCCTACGAGGTGAATCTCCAGGGGCGCGCGGATGGGGACTCTGTCACGTTTGAACTCGAGAAGCTGGAGCAGCTGGTGAATGTCTCGGGTCTGTCCGCGACCAGTGTGGTGCCAGCGGCGATGGAAGTGCGCATGGAGCCGCGTTTGAACAAGCGGGTGCCCGTGGTTCTGTCGACTTCGGGATCGCCTGCGCCGGATCATTTCGTGGATCCGAAGGACATCGACTTTCATCCTCGGGAGGTGGAACTCTCGGGATCGCAAAGTGAACTGGCGACCATCGAGTCCATTCAGACGCACCCGATCTCATTGGAGGGTCTCTCAAAGGATTTGCGTGCTGAGATTCAGCTTCGAAAGCCCTCTCGCCCCCACGTCGCCTTGCTGACCGATCGGATTCTGGTGGAAATCCAGGTGACGGAATTGCAGGGGGAGGAGACGATCGAGGAGGTGGTGGTGGGGATTCATGATTGCGCGGACACCATGGACTGTTCGGTTCGACCGAAGACGGTCTCCGTTCGACTGAAGGGTTCCCTCCGTCAGATCCATGAGCTTCAAGCGGCAGGAAACGTGGAGTATGTCTGGGTGGATGCGGAAATCCCTGGAGATGTTCCGGGTGTTCATCGTCAGCACCGCCTGCGGACGTTGAATCTTCCGGGGGTCAAGCTTCTTCCGAGCCCACGAAGCGTGACCTTGCGCGTGCGGCCTTTTCAGACAGAGAGCATTGAATCGCCGGAAGGCGGGACCGGTGGCAATCCGTAGGGAAAATCCTGCGTGGTCGCTGACAGGTCCTGGGAGGTCTTGAGGATGGAACGACACCTCTTTGGAACAGATGGGATTCGGGGAGAAGCGAATGTTCACCCGATGACGGTGGAGACCGCTGTACGTCTTGGTGCGGCGATCGCGCATCGATTTCGTCGCGATGGCGGCCGAGGCCGCATCATCATTGGGAAGGATACGCGCCTGAGCGGTTATCTTTTCGAGACCGCTTTGACCGCGGGCGTCACGAGCATGGGGGCGGAGGCCTGGCAGGTCGGGGTGTTGCCGACGCCGGGAA
>CAVOCR010000296.1:0-3964 GCA_963694245.1 Myxococcota bacterium | reverse complement strand
TTCATCATGCTTCGAACCATCACCAGGGCTTTCACGATCGCGGTCCTCGCGCTGCTGGCTCCCACAGCGGCCAGCGCGGCTGTCCTGTCGCCGTTGACGGGGGACGTGAATTGTGACGGAAAAGTGGACATCACGGATGTCCAGCAAGTCATCAAGGGGGCGCTCGGGTTCCCGCTCGATGCCACCCTCGACGCGGATCAGGACAGCGTGCCCGACCCCTGTCAGGGGCTCGAGTTCAGCGGGGGCTGCGAGGGCGGCCAGATCATCAAATGGACTGGGAGCTTCTGGGCATGCGCGGAAGACGAGACGGGAGCCGTCGCAGACGAAACGGCGAATCAGATCGCGGAGCTGCTCGACAAGGTGCAGGCGCTCGAGGCAAACCAGCTTTCCACCGAGGACGTCGAGGATGCCATCGCCGGCGCGATCACTCCGCTCCAGGCGCAGCTCGCCGAGCTGCAGACGACCCTCCTCGGACTGAAAGGGAAGGTCGCCATCCTCGAGGATACCGTCTCAAACCTCCCCACGACTGCTGAACTCGCAGGCGCCATCGCGGCTGCGACGAACGCCCTGACGACAGCCATGGCGAATGTGACGAACCTCGTCGAGACCTCCGTCGCAAGCCTCCAGGCCCAGGTGGACCAGAACGCCAACAGCCTCGCCTCCATCGAATCGACCCCGTCGGCGCCGGTCTCAGAAGTGACGGCGTACGAGCCATGGAACGCGAGCATCCTCCTGTCCCCAATCTCCATCTACGACAAGGTGTACTTCCTCTCGTTTCAGGCGCCTTCGACGGGCTTCTACACGAACGCCACGATCAAGACAGCCACGGGGCCCTACAACCACAATGCCGAGTTCGCGGGACAGGTGAGCGTGGGCATTTACGGATCCGCCACGCCTGCCGTGCCCGTCGAGCCCCTCTCAAACTATCCCATCCAGCATATCCCCTCCGTGAAGCTGGGAGAGTCCGTGCTGGTGCACGCAACTCCCACGGACATCCGTGGCTACGTCGACTTCACGTTCGACACGCCCGTTCATCTGCAGGCCAATGAGAGGTACTGGTTCGCGCTCACGGTGCACAACGAGCAGAACTCGTCCCACAAGATCCTCATGAACTTCCACGCGGACTACAACGTCGTGAATGGCGACGTGCTCGAGGCAATGGACAGCACCTGGGGCGAGCTCCCAGAGGTTGCCCCCGACGGGAACTTGATGAGCTTCAGCGAGCGAGCCGTGTGGTTCCGCATCTCAGGTCAGTCGGCACCGGCCATCTCCAATGGCGGCCTCCCCTCCAGTTCCCGGGGACCCCAACGCTGAGCAGCGCCCCAGTTCTTGACCGACGGAAGCCCCATCCAACGCGCCCCTCTCGAGGAAGGGCTCAGGGGTCCCGCTGGAACGGATTGGCTGGGTCGAGGTGCCAGGGGGCCAGGGGACGCTCGAACCCGCTCACAAAATCCCAGATCACCTGGTGCGTGGAGACCCCGTTGATGCTCTCTGGCCAGTTGTGCTCCACGCCTGCGAGGCCGTGATGTTCCACGCGCGCCCCGCCATCACACTCGGAGTGCACGACGTGCTGGCCGTCGGCAGACGATGGCTCCGATGTCCCCTGGCAATTGTTCTTCTGTCGCCAGAATTCGACGAGCCCCGGGATGTCCATCATCGTTCCAACCGGGTCCCACTCCTTCCAATCCCATTGGCTCCCATAGGGGATCAGCCAGTCGTCCTGCCCATGGATGTGCATGACCCCGATGTTCTCCTGAAGGACACAGGCACTCGGGTTCACGGGCATGGTGCCAGCGACGCGATCGTTCATCTGGCACGCCACCTCATAGGTGAACATGGATCCGAGGGAATAGCCGGTCGCGTACACCCTGGTCACATCCACACACTGGTAGAAGGCGAGGTACTGGATGATGGCCTCCAGAAAATGGATGTCATGAAGTGCGTCTTCGGTCGTGTTCAGCTGCCACTCGCCCTCGTTGGGAGCGACCAGCGCGCCCTCCGGGTACACCATGATGAAGCCTTCGCTCGCTGCGAGCTGGTCGAAGCTGCCCTGCTGCGGGAAGGCATCCTGGGCCCCTCCGCCTCCATGAAACGCCATCAAAACCGGCAGCGGGACCCCGGGTTCCGTTGCTGGCGCCGTGTATCGAAAACTCCGTGCGAGGCCATCCACCGTCATCTCCACGACTCCCTGGGTGACGCCCGTGGATGATCGGCGACACCCGCGCGGTGGCTGGACGTCTCCCGAGGCGTCCCCCTCCGGGTCCTGGTTCACGTCACCGACCCCATCCGCGCCTGCGTCGGTCACATCGGCTCCCTCCGAATCGTGCGCGTCCTCAGCGCCCGCATCGATCCCCGCATCCACCCCGGCATCACCCGAGGAGGAGGAGCGACCGGAGCCCGCATCCGCACATGCTCCAAAGAACATCACCAGAAGCCACAGCCCCAACATCTTCCACTGCTTGATGCCATTGAGATCCATCTCTCTCCGCCTCCCTGCCTCTTGTTCACATGGTTGCAGACGCTAACACATCACGTCTCAATTCATTGGTTCATCAAGGTCTCCCGGCGCGGATGCGGCTTCCCGGCCAGAGCTCCATTAGGCACACTGCCTGCGCTGCGCCCCGCGGGGACCGATTCAGACCGTCTCGAAGACGCCTCTCCCCGCCTCTATCCGCCTCTAAATTTGTGCACCCTGATCCGTTTCCCTGGCTCGCTCGTACCAATGCCCCAGGAAACAACCCCAAGGGAGCAGTCACAATGAATCTTTCGAGTCAACGAATCCCCCATGAGCTCCGTTGGGCGCTCCAGGCCCTCCTCATCGCGACACTGTCACTGGCCGCGGGAAGCGCTTCAGCGACCCCGGGAGATATCAACGCAGACGGCAAGGTCGACGTCGTCGATCTTCAATGCACCATCAAGGCCTCGCTCGGTGAGCTCGCAGGAGAGGCGTCCCCGCCCGAGTGCGTCTTTGGACCCGATTACATGGCCGACCTGAACTGCTCCGGGACAGTGGACGTCTCGGACGTCATCCTCTCAACATCCTGGGGCCTCGGGATGCCTCTCTCCGCGGAGCTGGATGGCGACGCCGATGGGTGTCCAGATGCGTGCTCGGGCAAACCCCAATGCATCGGCCTCCCCAAGACGGAGTTCTTTCAACTCAGTTGTCTGAAGAACAATCAGCCAGGCGATCGCCGCTGTTTCAATGATGCGAGCGGTGGATCGATCATGGTCTGCACGGACTCAGGTGACTGGGAAGTGTTCGACACATGCGGTTCGGCCGCCTACGAATACTGCGAGGACCTCACCGAGGAGACCGGGAGTCTGCTGCTTGCACAATGCAAGTGCTACTACCCCGACTGCAGTCACTGTGTGCCGAACCAACAAACCTGTTGGTTGAATGACGCCGGGGAATCCATCGTCGCCACCTGCTCCGCCGATGGCAGCCAGTTTGAAGAGAGCGACGTGTGCGATGCTGGTGAACTGTGTGCATCCGACGACCAGGGCCAACACGCCTGCCAGACTTACGACGCAAACGTCGACCAGGAAGCGGCAGCGGCAGAATTTGCGATGGCCGACTTCAGCGGGTTCAAGCCCGCCAAGAAGACCAGTGTGCCCACACCGGTCCCGAACTTTGCTCCTGTCGAGTCCCCAGCCTCTCTGCAATCGAGCGCCGAGGCCGCAGTGTGTGACGGTGGCCCGCAGCTTTGCGAATGGCAACTGGAGGCCTATCAGGTCGCGCTCGGTGTGCTTTTTGTTCCCTATGTGCGCCACACCTGGCGATTCACCCGAACAGGCCCACAGGGTGAAGCGAACGTCGACTCACCTTGCGTGTATCAGTTTGAAGGCTACGGTGTTGGCGGCGGATTCACCGCGTCTGCGACCTACATGGCAACCTTCCATAACGTTGAAGCGCCGTGCACCTGGCCAATGGATGATGGTCAAGAAGTCAACACGGTCCTTGCAA
>CAVOCR010000295.1:0-3965 GCA_963694245.1 Myxococcota bacterium | reverse complement strand
AGACCGTGACGAGGGCGGACACCACCTCGTCCAGCGGCGAATGGGAGACGTCGGCGCCGCAGCCCGCGAAGGTCCACGCCGCGAGCAAAGCCATGTACCCGGTTCGTCGCGACCCACTCCTCACCATCGATGCCTCCTTCCCACAGCAGGCCGTCAATTCGCGCTTGCTGTCAAGGCAATACCAGGGCCTGATATTGGAAAGCGAGGGCGACATGCATGCATCATTTCCCGTCCGGATGGCCTCTCTTTCCATCCTGTGTCTCACGTTGAACTGTGCGGAGACCGGACCGGCCGGTTCGGAGACCGACGCGGGGACCACGGCGGACATCGGCGCGCCGGATGGGGGTGATGGGACGGGCACCCCAGACAGCCAGGATGCCCCCGACAGCGGGGAGGTCGAGGACTCGGGAGGCCTCACGGATGCTGAGGACGCGTCCCCCCCAGTGGATTCCAGCGACACCGAAGACAGCGGCGCCGACACGACCCTGCCGGACGTTGCCGCCGACGCGGGGAATCCTCCCTGTGAAACGGCTCTGATGCTGGACGCGGATCATGCCTACCAGCTGCCCTACACCCTCTCCAACATCGACGCCTCCGGCGGCACCGGAGCCTACGTCTTTTCCCTCGAGGCGGACGGTTCCGGAGCCCTGGTCAACGCGCTCACTGGCGCCTATCTCTCCGGAGGCATCGTCGACACGACGGACGTGATCCGCGTGACGGATCTTGGGTGCGAAGGGATGGCGAGCATGCCTCTCCATGTGGTCGCACCCCAACAGTTCGCCCCCTCAGGCGGAGAAGTCCTCCCCGGCATCGATTTCCAGTTCGTGACGACCGGCGGATCCGGTTCCACGATCTTCGATTTCCAGCTGCAGGCGTCCGGCGGCAACATCACGCCAGGGGGCCATTACACAGCGGGATCCATCCCCGGAACCGATATCATTCTGGCGACGGACACGGGAACCGGGGAGAGCACGGAAATCGAGATCACAGTGAATCCCGCGGCCACGTTGAAGGCTCCCGCCCAGACCCTCCATCTCCCCCTCGGTGAGACCTGGAAACCGGACTTTCAGGGCGGAACCGGGGAAGTGACGCTCACCATCCTGCCCACCGGGATCGCGTCGCTGGAAGAGGGAGTGCTGGTGGGAACGGCCCCAGGGATCGCAACGGTGGAAGCCCTGGATCTTCATACCGGCCAGACCGCCATTCTCGACCTCCGGGTCCTCCCGCCCATCTCCCCGGCATTCAAGCCCGCAGGAGACCAGTTGTACTATACCCGCATCCTGAGTCCCGGGGATCTGAACGGCGACGGGCTCAACGACATCGTCGTCGCAGACGGTGAACTGGACGTCTCCGCCTGGAATGGAGGCGCCGTCCTCGTCCACGCGGGAACCGAAGAGGGACTCGACCCCGTGCCGAGCCAGATCCTCAGCGGAAAGGAACGGGACGAACGCCTGGGAGTCGGGATCGCGATTGCAGATCTCGACGGAGACGGGGAGAAGGACCTCGTGATCGGAGCCCCCCATCGGGATGCCGGCATCGGGGACAACGGAATCCTCCAGATTCATCCCGGGGTGGCCGGGGGCTTCTTTCAAAAGACCCCCAGTCAGACTCTCATCGGTCCCGGAGGCTCCGATCGCCTCGGCTGGTCCATCGCGGTCTGCGATGTCAATGGAGACGGACGACTCGACATCGCCTCGGGAATGTACACCCTGGATCATGACGACCCGGAACTCGCCAAGGGCAACGAGGGAGGTCTCCACGTCTATCTCGGCTATCCCGACGGCTACCTCTCGGAACCCGACATCGTCCGATTTGGAGAGGTCCTCAATGACGCGGGGAAATTTGAGGGGCGAAAGAACCTCTACGCCGGATACAACATCATCGGCGGAGACTGGAATGGAGACGGACTCTGCGATCTCGCGGTGCATGCATCAGGCTACGGTTCCCTCGCGACCGGAGGCACCCAGGACGGCGCCATCGCCGTGTACATGGGAATGCCCCCCACCGACATCACACTCGGAGGCATCACGCCGCAACCCGCGTACGTCTTCACCTCCGACGACGCCCTGAGCAAGAATTCATGGTTCGGCAGGCGCCTCCTTTTTGCCGACGTGAACGGGGACTCCATTGAGGATCTCGTCGTCGGTCAACACCAGCACCACCGCGCTCTGGAGCCCGGCGAGGCGACGAGCGCGTCCAACGATGAGGGAGCCGTCCGCATCTGGCTGGGAGGAGATCAATGGGGGACGGACCCCGCCAAGGAGCATCTCCCCGCCAGCACCGCCGACATCACCCTCGTGGGCCCGAACAAATACGACCATTTCGGATACGACATCGCACGACACCCATCGAATTCGCCCCTCGGTGACACCCTCGCGGTGGGCGCCTACAACGGAGAGATCCCAAACAGTGCCGACAACAACCACGGTTCCGTGCATTTCTTCACCTGGGATGCCACCGCAGAGACCCTGATACCGAATCTGGAGGGGATCGTCGAAGGGCCCCTCAAGAACGGTCGATTTGGATCGGCCCTCGGGGTTCGGGACGACGGCGACGGCGAGCTGGATCTGGTCGTCCACGAAGCGCACTCGAGCGTGAACGGCTATTTTGCGGGAATGCTCCACGAAGTCCGGCGACCCGTCGACGCGCCCCCCCTCCTCACCCCACTCTCATGGCCCGCCACGATTTCCGGCACCGCGCTCGGTTCGGGAGGCGACCTCGTCGGCGACCTCGACGGGGACGGGTACAACGACGCCATCCTCGCCGCCAAGCTTTCGGACCACGCGTCGAGCGGTGTGGACGCCGGTTCTCTCCACCTCGTGCGGGGAGGGCCTGATGGCTTCAACCCGGTCCCTGATCAGTCCTGGATCGCCTTCGAGGGCTACTCGGCGACGAGCTTCAACCCGAAGTCCGACCACCTCGGATTTGCGGTCAGCCGCGGAGGAGACTTCAACGGAGACGGCCTCCCCGATTTCTTCGCGATCTCGCGGGCGTTCGACTCCCCGGGAAGCATGGACGGCGACCACTATACCGGAGGCGGCGGATGCCCATTTTCACAGTCCGGGATCGGCGCCGCATATGTGTTTTCAGGCGGCGACCCACCGCTCCGCAACCAACCCATCGCGGCCTTCTGGGGACCCCAGGCCGGAGGCGTCCTCGAGACGGTGACAGGGGGACTCGACATCAACAACGACGGGTTCAGTGATCTGGTGACCGGAAGTCGCTACCACGACCCCAATGGTTCGGATTCTGGCCGCCTGGTGGTCGTCTCCGGCCGCCCCAACCCCTCGGCCACGGCCGAGGACGCCGCTCCCCTGACAGAGCTCATCTGTAAAACGGAGTTCACCTGGAATGGACTCACCGCCGGAGACCATGCGGGTTCCGCCATCACCCGGATGGGAGACCTCAATCAGGATGGATGTGACGACTTCGCTTTCAGTGAACCCCGGCGTGAGGCGCTGGGAAACAACGATGGGGGCGTCCACGTGGTGTTGGGCTGGGGAGGGGTTGGATGTCCCGAAGGCCCGACCTCGATCCGTATCGCCTCCAACAACAATGGGTCCTACGCCGGTTCGGCGCTGGCCGGAGGAGAGGATGCGGACAACGATGGCATCCCCGATCTGCTGATCGGGGGCTACAACCTCAACGTGAATGGAAACAATGTCGGGGGCGCGTGGTTTGTGCCGGGCTCCTATCTCCTCACCCTCGAAGCCACCCCCCTCGTCACCGGATCGGAGGGCACGATTCCATGGCAGCCCATGGTGCCCGCCGGGATTTCTGGAACCTATCGTATCGACGGTACGCATCAGGGCGGCCGCTTCGGCTGGTCTGTCGCGATGATCGCCCATGGCGCGGGCCCGGGTCGCGCCGCCCTGGCCATCGGTGAACCTCGAGGCGCTCTCGCCGGCACTCCGCTCTCCGGGGGCGTCCACGTCTTTCAGGTCCATCCGGCAGCCTCCGAACTC
>CAVOCR010000294.1:0-3968 GCA_963694245.1 Myxococcota bacterium | reverse complement strand
CTCGGTCTTCCTCGATCTGGATTCGGACGGGGATCTCGACCTCGTGGTCGCCAATGATTTCGGTCCGCTCGTGCAGGGGAGTCGGGCGTTTCGAAACGAGGGGCCGGATGCCGGGGGGAACTGGAAATTCACGGACGTGAGCGGGAGCAGTGGACTGGGGCAGCGGGTCTACGGAATGGGGATCGCCGTTCTCGATGTCAACGGCGATGGGAACTCCGACCTTCATTTCACCAGCATTGGGCGAGACGTCCTGTTGGCGGGGCAGGGCGATGGAACCCATGTCGACATCACCGAGTGGGCTGGCGTTCAGGGACTCTTCAACGCCAGCGGTCATCATGTGAAGTGGGCCCCGTTGGTTCTCGATGTGAATGGCGACGGACGGGATGACCTCTATGTGCGATCCGGGCATATCGGCTCCGACTGGTTCATCGCGAACAGTCCCAGTCAGGCAGACATTCCGTGGGTGTTTGGCGTGACAGGACAGGCCTCCTGGGGAGGAGGAGAGGGCTTCCCGGATACGAGCGAGCAGGGGCGCGGCGCGCTCGCCGCGGATTTCGATGGAGATGGGGTCGTGGACATCGTAGCGGGATCCGCCAATGACGAAGAACTGAGGCTTTTGCGGGGTTCTCCTCCGATCTCCGACGTGCATGTGCGGCTCCTTTCGCAGGTCTCGGCCACGCCAGCGGGCGC
This sequence comes from Myxococcota bacterium, assembly GCA_963694245.1. GTDB lineage: Bacteria > Myxococcota_A > UBA9042 > JABWCM01 > JABWCM01 > CAVOCR01. The sequence goes on along the minus strand of CAVOCR010000294.1, from coordinate 3,278 downwards.
TCGCATCCGACTCGGATGTGCGGCGATTACGCGGGAGCGCGTTCAGGTCGCTGGCGGCGCTTTTGCCTCTTCACCTCCTCTCGATCATGCCTGGGTCCCGTTCCCATCGGAATGCCCCGAGGGGGGATTCGTGGAGGTGGTGTGGCCGAGTGGCTTCCGGGAGCAGAAGGAAGGCATCAGCGCGGGACAGGAGGTCGTCTTCGTCGAGCCGGAGTGGGTGAAGGTGGTTCCGGCGTCCCTTCCCCTGGGGTCCCCGGAGGATTTCACGGTGCATGTCGAGCCGATCGATCCCGCCGGAAATGTTCTGGGTCCGGGACATCAGGTGAGCGTGCAGGCGCTTCCCGGTCCCTGGGTGGCGGCCGTGGACCAGGGGGATGGAAGCTATGAGGTCATTCTTCCCGCGAGCGCTGAGGTGGGGGAGACACATCTGAATCTTCGCGTCGACGACGCCCTCCTCCTTCCACATCCCGTGCTCCGCGTCGTCTCCCCGGAATCCACACGCATCACGCTGCACCCCGAGCACGTGACGGAGACGCTGCAGACGGTGGTGCATGTCCGGACGCTTCCCGGGACCGTCGCGGGTCTCTATCCGGAGGGGGGGATCGTCCAGGAGGTGACCTCGTTGGAGCTTCACCACCTGCGGGCAGTGATTGTCCCGGATGTCGGCGTGGAGTTTCTAGCGCTCACGGCGACGCAGGATGGGGCGTTCGTAGGCGCGACGGAGATGCATCCTGTCGCCGGTCTGGCCGATGACCAGCATTCCATCATCGAAGTGGAGCGCCCCTTCGTCTCCGAGGACCTGACGACTTCGATGCTCTCCGTACGGGCGCGGCTGCAGGACGCCAATCATCGCTTCATCACCGCAGACTCCCTGGTGGCGAGGCTGGAGATGGATGGCGTTCCCCTGGTGGAAGAGGTGTTGAGCCCTTTCGTGGGGAGCGTGACGCTGGTCGCTCCTCTGGATTACTCGATGGCCGGCAGCTTCGCGCAGATGTTCGTCGACGAGGTGCCTTTTGGGGAGCCCATTGAAATCCGTGGATATGCCACACCGGCGGATCTCGCCAGTCATGTGGATCCGGAGAAGAGCCAGGTGGGGACCTCGTTTGGGACCTGTCGGGCAGACGGGGGGGATCTTGTGGCCGTCCTCTTTCGTCCGCATACCGTCGAAGGGCACCTCATTCCCGCGGATTCGTTGGTGGAGGGTGTCAGCGTGGAGAGCGAAGTGGCCGCGCAAGACGGACCGTTTCAGTTCCAGTCGGGGCGCCTCGAGGGACAGGTTCGATGCGGGGAGGTTCCGGGAGAGGGCGAGATCGTCTTTCATCATGAGGGCGTGCCACTGGGCGTCACCCGCGACCTGCGAGCGAGAGCCCCCAGTCCGCTCAGCTGGGTCGTGGAGGAGACCGCGATCTCGGTGGCCTTTGGGGGACCTGGTCAGCCGAATACCGTGATCATCCGGCCCCGTGATGAGCGCGGATGGCTCGTCGGAAGCGGCCTGGCGGTGCATGTCGCGGTGAATGGTGGAGAGGGCTGCGTCCCAGCGACGTATTGCGGGCTCGGGAAATATTGCGCGAAGGTGCTGCTTGCACCCGGCAACCATGCGCTGGAGCCGATCGTCGAAGGAGAGCCCGCCGGCGTGTTCTACACGACGGTCGTTCCCGAGACTCCGGACCCCCCGGAGTTCCCCCCTCTGGAATCCGACGAATTCACATGTGGGAATGCGAGCCCCCCTCCAGAACCGGAAGAGGATGTCGTGGAACCGGAAGAGGATGTCGTGGAGCCCGAAGACGATGTCGTGGAGCCCGAAGACGATGTCGTGGGGCCCGAAGACGATGTCGTGGAGCCCGAAGACGATGTCGTGGAACCTGGGGAGGATTCGGAGGGAGACGTCCCGACGGGTGACGATGTGGATTCGGAGACCTCCGGGGAAGAGGTTGACCCTTCGGACGATGGGAGCGTGCTCCACCCCTTCGATGTCTCTTCCGCTCCAGATCTCCCGGGTGTGGAGGCTGGGTCACCGGACGGAGAGACGCAGACGTCCGTGGATGGACTGCTGGACGGCGATGGAATGGGGCCGCCGGATGCCGGCCCCGAGGATGCGGATCCTCCTCTGGGAAGCGCTCCGTCGTCCGGGGATGCGGGGTGTCGCACGAGTCCGGGCGTAGCGTTTCCGTGGTGGCTGGGTCTGATGGCCTGGGGATGGCGCCGGCGCGGCGTGTGTCCGGGAGCGGTGAGGGGCTAGGGCCCACAGGCGGCATTCGGTGCCGCGCATTCATTCGTCAATGAGTTCTTGATGCAGGCGGGCGTGAGCTCGTTTTCCTCCGTTCCACACGCGCCGATGACGCATTGGAAGAGCGTGGAGATGCTGGCGACGCTCTCCGGGGCCATTCCCGGAACGCAGGCGTCGAGGCACGCCGTGTCATTCAGAGGACACGCGAGGACGCAGGTGCGCACCCCCTCGCAGCTCGCGAAGGATGCCACCACGCCCACGAGCGGGGGATGGCAGCTTTCGGCGACTTCCGCGCACGCAAAGTTCCCTGCGATGGAGAGGCAGAGCGCGCTGTCCTCCTCGAAATCGTTGTCGGCGTCGCAGAGGGGATAGCGGCAGGAGTCCCAGGCGTAGGCATCCTTGAACGCTTCTGCGGAGAGCGCATCGAGGCAGTTCTGGATGCAGAGGGCGGGATTGCAGTCGGGCAGGGTGCATTCGGCACAGGCGGGCCCGCATTCATAGCCATAGCTGGCGCAGGTCTCCGTCCCCACGTAGAAGCATTTCGCGTATTGGCTGAGGCACATGTCGAAGATGCATCCGGCGGTTTCCTCATCCGGAACACCGCCGCAGTTGCCGTACGCACAGTCCTCGTAGAGGCTCAGGTTGACCTGGGTGAAGAAGTCGAGGACGTCCACGCAGGACTGATTGCATTCCCCGGAGATCACGCAATTCGCCTGGCAGGTCCCGAATTCGGGGGATTCCACCGGCGGGCAGTCCTCGCCGAGAACGCATCCACACCCCTCGGCGCCCAGGCAGAGATAGTAGTCGAGACAGCTGGTGGGGACGCAGGGGCCGGCGTCAAAGCAGTCGGGGTCTGCGCAGTCTACGAGCTGGTCGAGATCCTCGTCCAGCCCATCGTCGCAGACGAGCTCCGTGCATTCGGGACCTCCGGCGCATTCCGAGTCGAGACAGTCCAGCGACCCGTCCCCGTCGTTGTCGATGCCGTCCGCGCACGCGTCCTCTCCGCAGGTGGCAGCTTCTGCGCAGTCGGGATCGTCGCAGTCGATGAGGC
>CAVOCR010000293.1:0-3980 GCA_963694245.1 Myxococcota bacterium | reverse complement strand
GCCCGTGGATGGTGTTCGAGTGCTCCTTCGTGTGATTCGTCGAGCGGACAGAAACGTCGAAGCGGCGCGTTCATTGATGATTCAGGCGAATCTGCGTCTCGTGGTCTCCATCGCGAAGAAGTACATCAATCGCGGCATGCATTTCCTGGATCTCATCCAGGAGGGGAACGTCGGATTGATGAAGGCCGTCGAGAAGTTCGAGTACTTCCGCGGCTACAAGTTCTCGACATACGCCACCTGGTGGATCCGGCAGTCCATTACGCGAGCGATCGCCGACCAGGCGCGTACGATCCGCATCCCAGTACATCTCATCGAGACGCTCAATCGGTTGACCCGTGTTCGGGCGATGATGGAGCAGAAGCTCGGAAGGAAGCCGACGGATGAAGAGCTCTCGGAGGAAGCGGAAGTTCCTCTTGCCCATGTGAAGCGAACGTTCCGTCTCGCTCGAACTCCCATTTCGCTGGAAACTCCCGTGGGAGATGACGACACCCAGATCATGGACTTCGTAGCCGATGAGAACGCGGTCAGCGCGAGTCAGGTCGTGGAGCAGCAAAGTCTGGAGATGACGACTTCCCGGGCCCTCGATCAGCTCACTGAGCGTGAGGAGCGCATTCTTCGGAAGCGATTCGGGATTGGCTACACGGACACCTACACGCTGGAAGAGGTCGGCAAGGACTTCGACCTCACTCGGGAGCGCATCCGCCAGATCGAGGCCAAGGCGATTGAAAAGCTTCGCCACCCCTCGCGAAATGCCGAACTTGAAGTGTTCGCGGAGGGTGTCTAGCCCACGAGGGGTTCGCCGGACTTCCAGGCGGCCACCACGCGTCGAATGGCGTGCGGATCCGAGAGCGTCTCCGGGCAGAGTTCCAGGGGGGTGCCTGGGGGAATGACTTCTCCCGCTTCCTCGCATTTCCTCCTGTAGAGCGCCCTCAACGCGTCGCGTGCGGCATCCGGTGTATCCGCTCCCTCCGCGCTTTTGACCGGCGCGAACACCTCGGAACGGAGCGCTTCGTATACCAGGGGCGTTCTCGCCAGAGGAAGAGCGTCGAAGACGAAGCGTTCCATCTTGCATCCAGGAACCAGACCCTCGCCATGCGGTATGGGCTTGAAGGCGGTGTGAAGGGGAAGCGCGCTCTCGTGTCCCATCCGTTCCAGAAATTCGAGGGTGAATGCGTGGGTTCCGGTGTTGGCGGCGCGTAGTCGGAGCGCACCGCTGTCCTCGCGTGCGGCCGCAAGCTCCTCGTCGATTTCGGAATATTCGAGGATGCGAAGGGACTCTTCGACGTGTGCCAGGACTCCGACGCGTTCATTGGGGAGCTTCTTTTCAATCACCATGGTGCTCATCTGGCTTCCGCTCAGGACGTGGTGACCCATGAAGGTCGGATCGGCCATGGGAACGAGGGCATTGTCGACCTGGAAATAGAAGACATGATCCACGCCCATTTCCCGCATCCACTCTCCCACCCGATTGCGGGTGAACGCCTGATAGACGCCCCCGTGTCCGTCGGGGAGCAGCACAAGCCGATCCGAGGAATTCAGCGCGAGGAGACCCTCCTGGGTCCAGGCCGGAAGCGTGCCCTGCCGGAAGGTGCGGACCCGCTCTTTGGGGATTCCAAAATGGTGGTGTTCTTCTAGAAAGACGTTCGTCGCCTCGTCGTTGGTGGGACTCGTTTGAATCGCGAGGGGAGGAAGCACTCCGTGGAGTGTTTCGAGATGAGCGATCGACTGAAAGAAGAGTTCAAAGAGCGTTCGGGAAGTGACAGGCCCGATGGGGAACGTGCCTTTGGGTTGGTCCCATCCGAGTCGTGTACCCATGCCGCCTGCGACAAGCAGGATCCCGACTCTCCCCCTCGAGAGAAGCTCCTCGCCACATAGACGCGCCTCTTCGTGTTGTGAGGAGGAGAGATTCGTGGGGGCCTCGACAAGGGTGGGAGGGCGAACGAGCGCGGGGTCGAGAGGGGTGGAAACGTCGTTGTCCCCTGTCATGGCTGCCGCCTGAAGCGTGGAGAGGTTCAGGCCGCTGAGTGGTTCGAGCAGGCGATCTCCTGCTTCTCTGGGGATTTCGGCAAGACGGCGAAGGACATGATCTTGTCCAAGCGCAGCCAGCTGGTCCCGGATCCCCTTCATTTCGACTTGCGCTCAGCGGTGTAGTAGCGGGCTTTCAGGCCGCGGGCGTCCGGGACTCCGAGAGCCATCGCTCGCTCGAAATGCTCCCCGCCCTGTTCGGGATTGGAGCGCCCGAGGAGAAAAGCGAGAGCGTAGTGGGAGGGCCCATGGCTCTCATCCGATTTCACGGCCCGCCGATAGAAATCGAGGGCTCGTCCAACGTCAAACCCTTGATTGACCGCGACATATCCCAACGCTCGCAATGTCTGGGGGTGCTGCGGGTGAGTGGCGAGCACCTTCTCGAGCAGGGTTCCAGCTCCCGCATAGTTCCGTGCCGCCTTGTCCTCCGCGAAGGTCCAGAGGTAGCCCCGCTCGAACGCAGCCTGATCTTCGGGGGCCTGGGCGAGCGTGGACTTTCCAGCTTCGAAATCCGCGAGAAGCGTGGCATCTCCGCTGGGCATCCGGGGTTCCGGTCGCGGCGCAGGAGTCCTTGATGCGCGAGCGGGCCGAGGGGCTTCTGCGGGAGTGGGCATCGGAACGATCCGAATCTGCTTCGAGGGCCTCTCCGGTGCGGAGGGGGACGTACAGGCGGAGGGCACCAGGAAGAGGAGAGTGAGGATGCTCAGAATCAGGTGAACCCGCATGAAGAGTCCTTTGGCGCATGGTCAGACGTTTGGGGAGCATCGCACAGGGATTCGAGAGGGGCAATGTCGACTCTGGATTGACCCCTTCAGGAATTCCTCGCTACCCTGCCGCATGAGGGGGACCTATGGCGCAGCAGGTGGAGTTTCCGGGGTTTGTGAATTCGTCTGTCGGGACCTGGGTGGATCTCGCGCATGCACTCGTCACATACATTCACGAGGAATCCCCGGACCGGAAAACGCTTCGGGAGTGGATGCGGGAGAAAACGATCTGGGATCGGGAGACAGTTCCGGGGACTCTCGCACTCCTTGGCGTCTCGATGAGCCCTGATCCGGTGCTCGAGGCGGGCGGGAAGGCCTTTCTCGAGTGTTCCGATGCTGAAGGCCAGAAGGCCTTCCTCTTCAGTCGTTTCCGGGGGAAGAACCTCCTTCTGGCCAAATATGCATTGGAGGCCCTGGACTCGGAGAGCGGTGGGCGTCTGCATTCCACGCATGAACTCTTCCGGATGCTCGACAGCTACGTGTATCCCGGCGAACGGATTGCCCTCCGGAGTTTTGAGGATTGGATTCGCTGGATGACTGCGTCCGAGGGGATCCGGCAGATTGGGATTCGGTGGGGACTCGGTGCGCAGGGACAGGCCTCGCTGAAGTGGTTGCAGGGGCATGACGTCGAAGAAATCCTGGAGGAAGAAGCGGAAGAGGCCCGCGAATCCGAGGCGGAAGAGACGCTCGTCCCCGAAGAAGGGGCCCCGCTTCGACTCCCGGTTGACGAGGGGGACTCGGTACTCGCTGATGGGGCAGGGGAGCGTGAGGCCGTGGTCGGCCTGGATCTCCCGGACATGCCTCCGGCACCGAGCGCGCCCGACGGTGAGCTTGCGGATGCCTATTTGAAGGTACTTGAGGCGGAAGGAGCGTCGGCGGAGGGCCAGGATGGCCTGCGGCTCGTCTTGCCAGAGGGAGAAGAGATCGCGGGGGCAAAGGAGTCTCTTCAGGCCGGTGTCGGCAGACTCTTCGTGGAACACGAAAAGTCGAGTCCTTCGCCCGATGATGGTGTGCCCCGGGAGAGGCAGTCCGGATTTCACGGAGTGGACCCCTCCACCTATTCTACAGACAGGGCCTGTTTTGTGCTTCGGATGGCCACGCTCGCCATGTGGATGGCGGACCCCGTGCGGGCTCCACGGCATGCGGATTTTCTGATGCGTCTGGATGATGCGCGTCTTTTCTCACGTCTGC
>CAVOCR010000292.1:0-3982 GCA_963694245.1 Myxococcota bacterium | reverse complement strand
AGTGGAAGCAATTTCAACGGAGACACGTTCGGTGGCAATCCCGTGGAGGACATCCTCATTGGGTCCCGCAAGGAAAACAGGGCATATCTTGTGCCCGGCGCGACCAGCTGGCCCGCAACGACCCTCGACATGAGCAATCCGGCGGAGCGCGCCAGCTTCAATGTCGTGACAATGGAGCTGATGGACGGAGACTCCTCCTCTGCGTTCGGATACCGCGTGGCGATGTTGGATGACATCCTCACCAGCGACGGCATGGGATATGACGAAATCGCGGTCACCCAGCAGAAAGGAACGCCCGGAATGAGCCAGGTCTTCGTCATCCGAGGTCGAACCGTCTCCGGAGACACCGCGCTCGCCTATTACCTCGAGCCCACTCCCGCACAAGGAGACGCAGAGAACACCCTCTGGGTCCGAGCGGATACGGGCACCGACACCTTTGGACGTCAAGCGCTCCGAACGGGCGATCTCACGGGAGATGGGAAGAGCGAATTTGTCGTGAACCACCCCAAGGATGACCGCGTCTACCTCTTCGATGGGGTGACACTCGATGGTGGAGCGGGAAGCGTCGTCACCGTGAACGCGGGAGCGAGCGTCGCAGACGGCATCGCGCTCGGAAGCGGAGGCTCAGTGCTGGAAGGAACCTTCGACAACGTCTCCATACTGGGCAACTTTGACGGGGACACGCAGAACCTCGGACAGGGAACCAGCGACATCGCCTTCGGAATCTACAGCTTCTCCGAGTGGGGAATGGTCAATCTCCGAATGAACCAGACCCCGAGTTCGGAGTCCTGGGCCGGAGCGTTCCCGTACAACGACCTCGTCGTGGAGGAACCCTTCGCGATGACATCTCCCACATTCTTTGGGACCACCATTGCCCCCATCGGCGACTTCAACGGCGACGGACGTCCCGACATCCTCGTCGGAAACAAAACCGCTGGAACTCCGTTGACCGACAACTGGGCGAGCATCATCTACTAGAAAGAAAAGGAGCGAGCCATGAGCAAGAAGCGCGAGCGACCCACACGGGCCCCTTCCAAACCCGCGGAAAAAAACCGCGGACCACGCAGGGCCTATACGAAGCCTGCTGTCGAGTCCTCGGAAGTCTTCGAGAGCTTCACTCTTCAATCCTGTGACGCCGTTCCTGATGAGTGCGACGCACCCTTCGAATAGACGTCGTTCTTCATGGGACCTCATCGCATCTCGCTGAATCTCGGCCCCGTAATGGCTGACGTGCGGCTCCTGGGCCTGCCGGTGGATACGCTCGATTCAAGCGCGACCGATGCCAGCGGAATGCAGGGGGATCTCCACATTGAGATCCGCGCACCCGGGACTCCCATCCCGAATCCGCCCGCAGGAGCCCAGCCAATCCACACTCCCTTCTTCTCCGGATTCTGGGCTCCCGACACGCGGACAGCCGCCGTCACGCTCACGGCGATGCCCGAAGCCCTCTGCGCCACCACACGCCAATGCCATGGAGTCCTCCGACTCATCCTCAGCACCTGGATTCGAGAGCAGGGCGGAATCGTCCTGCACGGCGCAGCCTTGCTCCATGAAGGGGGCGCACACGTCTTTCTCGGAGCGAGCGGAGCGGGAAAGACGACCCTCGCACAACGCTTCCCGCTCTCTCATCGTCTCGGCGACGATTACGTCGCGATCCTCCCTGCGGAAATGACAGGATTCGACGTGCACGGGACCACTCTACGGGGTCGTGAGCGCTTGCCCGGAACCCTCCAGCGGCAATCCCTCCGCTCCATCGCACTCCTGGAGCAGGCCGAACACCCTGCGCGTGAAATCCTGAGCCCCAGCGACGCCGTGGGCCCTCTTCTCCGCCATGCCTTCGCCCACCACCAATCGCCCCTGGAACGCAGCGACCATCTCACCACCGCGCTGAAGCTGGCGCGAGAAGTCCCTGTATCCCGGCTTCGCATGACGAAAACCAGTGACCCCTTCGTCGACGCGAGGGCCGCATGAACATCCACACGATGGAGCAACGCCTGAAGAAGATCTACGCCGACGAAGGACGCCTTCTCTCGCTCCACGTGGATGTTCTGTACGCCTGTGATCTCGACTGCACCCATTGCTATCTCGACGACAAACGCACTCCTCTCATGGACACGGAGACCCTCCGCGACCTGCTTCGACAGGCCCGGGATCTGGGGGCCATGAAGCTCACGCTGAGCGGGGGCGAACTCTTTCTCCGAGAGGATGTCTTCGACCTCATCGAAGAGGCCCGCTCGCTCCGATATTACATTCGCCTGAAGACCCACGCCGGTCGGATCACAAAGAGCGATGCCGAGCGGATGAAAGCCCTGGGAGTGCGCGAAATCGATGTGAGCGTCTATGCGTTGGATCCCGCTGCTCACGATTGCATCACACGCCGTCCGGGTTCGCTGGAACGAACCCTTCGGGGAATCCTGTACATGCGCGATGCCGGACTCACCGTCAAAGCCCGCTGCTCGGTCATGGAAACGAACAAGCACCACTATCAAGCGCTCCATGCCGCCTTCACGGCGCGAGGAATCGAATGCACCGTCGACGGCGCGATTCGAGTCGCTGACAGCGGCAGCGACCACGTGTGCGCGGATGCCCTCTCTCCGGAGGATCATCACGCGCTCGAAGTGTTCAAGCTCCAATCCTTCCGCAACCCGCCGACACAATCCCTCCGCCTCGATCCGGGAGCGCGGATATGCCAGGCCGGGAATACCGCCATCCATGTGCAGCCAAACGGAAACGTGACCCCTTGTGTTGCCTGGCCGATGCCACTCGGAAACCTCCTCAAGAGTTCCCTGAAGGACATCTGGAATGATTCGCCGGAACTCCAACCCATTCGTGCGACAAGACGAGAGGATCGGGAAGGATGCGGGGGATGTGCACACGAACATGCCTGCCTTTTTTGTCCGGGGAAGGCCTGGATCGAGAGCGAGGGCGCTGCGCCCTTCGCCTCCAATCCAACCCAGTGTTCCGTGACCACTGCAAAAGAAAGCGCCCGACTGATTGTGCTCTCCGGGAGCCCTCTCTCATGAGCGCACTCCCCCTTCTCGACGACGGTCTCGAGAAGCTCGCGGCTGGACGCCCCTGGGTGTTCCGAGCGCTGGGAGAGAGCATGCGGGGTCAAATCACGAACGGCTCCCTCGTCACCCTGCTCCCCCTGGAGCGTCCCCGGATCGGCGACATCGTGTTGGCAAAACAAGGCGAGCACATGGAATTGCATCGCGCCGTGTGGAGACGGGGAAGTTCCTGGCTCCTCAAAGGAGACCGAAATCTCCGAATCCGGGGATTCGAGCGAACCGAGCTCCTCGGTCGGGTCGTGCGCATTGAGTACCAGGGGCACGTACGGGATCTCACCACGCCCATCGCACGAATGCGGGCGATTCTGTTCACAGGACTGGCCTGGACTCCCCTCCTTCGTCAGAAGCTCCTGTCCCTTTTTTGACGCGGGCTGGAGCCCGAGTGACAATCCCCCCAGACAAGAGTGCGTGAAATCGTTCGGGAAGCGGGGGAAACAGTGACCATCACCTCACCTATTCACATTGCTGCGTGGCTTATGATAGCTGCAATGGCGGTGCCTTCTGGTTGCGCTCAACAGCGCGACGAAGCGCTCATGCGACAAATGGAGGAGATCCGAAAAGAGCTCTCGGACTTCCGTGGACCCGATGCATCGACCGCGGAGCAGACGAAAAGCAACCGCCACAACGATCTCCTACCGCTCCCGAATGAGACGATGCTCCCCGTGGTCAAAGTCCGCCCCCACTCACGGCGCTACACGGGATCCGCGCCCATGGCGCGGGCGCTCCAACCCAAGGAAGCGCTCCAACGGCGACGAGCCGAAGAGCGCTCCATCGCCCTTCCACAGGATGAACTCCCGTCGATCGTGCACCAGACACTTCATGAATTCGACAGTGTTCGAGAAACCACGCATGAACAGGGCCAGTCGGATCACCTTGTGAGCTACCGTTCGTTGGACTCCCTCGGGTCCGGACAG
>CAVOCR010000291.1:0-3985 GCA_963694245.1 Myxococcota bacterium | reverse complement strand
ATCCCGGAGCGATTCGGAGGAACGGGTGGGAACTTCTTCCAGTCGATCCTCGCAGTCGAGGCCATGGCCGTCGTGGACCCGAGCGTCTCCGTGCTGGTCGATGTCCAGAACACCCTGGTCATCAACGCCCTGCTTCGCTGGGGAACCGACGACATCCGGGAGCGCTATTTCCCCAGACTGGCCACCGAATGGATCGGGGCCTACTGTCTCAGCGAGCCCAGCAGCGGTTCCGACGCGTTTGCACTCCGAACCCGTGCGGAGAAGCGAGGCGACAAATGGGTGCTCAACGGAGAGAAGCTGTGGATCACCAACGCCGGTGAAGCGAACCTCTTTCTGGTCTTCGCGACCCTCGACCCCTCCCTCGGCGCGAAAGGCATCACGGCGTTTCTCGTGGAAAGGGACACCCCCGGATTCGAAATCGGGAAGAAGGAGGACAAGCTCGGCATCCGCGCCTCCAGCACCTGCTCTCTTGGATTTCATGAATGCGAGATCCCCGAAGCGAACATGGTCGGGGCCCCGGGCATGGGCTACAAGATCGCCATTCTCACGCTCAACGAAGGCCGCATTGGAATCGGCGCACAGATGATCGGACTGGCCCAGGGGGCCTTCGACAACGCCATGCGCTACATCCTCGAGCGGGAACAGTTCGGGAAACGAATCGCGGACTTCCAGGGAATCCAGTTCCAGCTGGCGCGCTGCGCGACGGAGATCGAGGCCGCACGACTCCTCGTCTACAACTGCGCCCGTCACAAGGCGACGTGGGACCAGGAACTCCTGAAAAAAGGCTGTGAACGAGACGGCGAACTGCACTTCCCAGAAGACAACGAGTTCACCTACAAGGCACCGCCCTGGGTGAAGCAGGCCGCGATGGCCAAGCTCTTTTCGTCGGAAGTGGCGGAGAAAACGGCCAGCATCTGCCTCGAGTTCTTTGGAGGCGTGGGATACACCAAGGAGTACCCTGCGGAGAAATACTATCGCGACTCGAAGATCGGCAAGATCTATGAAGGGACCAGCAACATGCAGCTGAACACCATCGCGAAAGAAGTCATCAAGAGCTACGAGCGCCGCAACTGAGCCCCTCTCAAGGACCCGCGACCCGCATTCGCGGATCCCGCGTGAATCCCCTCAAAAAAGCACGAAGCTCGGCGCGATCGACGTCGCTCATCGCCCGGTAGGCATCGCGTGCGGACCGGGCTTCCCCTCCATGCGCGAAGATCGCCGCGGCGAACTCGTCGAGGGCGCGACCGTCGTGGAGATAGGGACTCGTCCCGTCGATGCCCCAGAGAGGAGGTGTCCGGAAGACATCACCCGCCACCTGGTCGTGAGAGCGACCTTCCGAGAGAAGCTCCCCGAGAGCATGCCGCTTGAGATCGCTGTAGAGCCACACGCGGTACCCCTCCCCCGAGGGATCGCGCTCGAGACCTGCGAGGTCCGCGACGTTGACCTGAACTCTCCCCTCGGAGTCCAGAGCCAGCATGGGATCCAGAAGCCGCATGGACGGCACATGACAATGAGCGCATCCCGCGGATTCAAAGCGCGCCTGCCCCCGTTCCCAACGCGCCATCTGATCCGAACGCTCGGGGGGAATCACCGTGGGGGCCGGGAGCGATGCCATGTGGGCGATCAAGGCGGCAACTCCGCTCTCGCCGAGATCCGAAGGGGCGAGGCCCAGTTCGAGATGAAGGGCACTCAAGGTCGCCTCGTGAAGCGTTGCGAAGTGTCCCTTCCAGCCAAAGGGGCGGACCACGAGATCCTCCGAGATCCCCTCCACCCCCGAGCGGTCGACCGTGCCATCCTGGCGGGCGACGACCCGGCCAAACGCCACGCCGTGGGTCGACAGGGATTTCTCCACGGACACCCCCGAGGTCTTCGCCTCGGCGACGGCTCTGGATGCCTGTCCCTGGAGATCCCGGGTCATCTCGGCAGCGAGCGCCGCAATCACGGCGGAGCCATGGAGCGCCGGAGCGTTTCGCGGGAGACTGCTCTCAAGCGTCTCCCCGTCTCCATCCATGAACGCCATGTCCACCAGGCCGGCACCTCCGCCCATCACCGGTTTCCAATGGCAGGATGCGCATCGATCCGCATCAGGACCGCCCTCATCGCCTCGATGAACCCGTCGAGGAGGACGCGCATGGGCTGCCCAGCCGGAGAGGTCCCGAAGGAAAAGGTCCTGGCCCAGCGCGGCGAGTCCCGCCCCGTCGGCCGACGCGAGCGCCTCGTCCAACCGACCACGGAGCGCGCTGCGGGTCCCCGAGGGGTCGAGCGCCTCCCGAATCTGAGCATCATGCCCGGCCCACGCCTGTCGCAGCGCGTGACGCCCCTCGTCCACGAGATCCGCCCCGGCCTCCCCCCGATCCCTGTCGGAACGGGCCACCTCGGGAACCGCCGGCGAGGGCGCCTCGGGGGTCATTTCCAGGTTCCCGAGGGCATACCCGAGGACGGCGCATGCAAGGCAGGAGAAGATCAGAAGCGGCCGGTTGGAGGGCGACGTGCTCATTCACCCCTCATCGGTAGTTCAGGCGCGGAGCGCGTGTCAGAGAATGAAGGAACGCAAGCAGCGCCCGACGCTCGTCGTCCCCGCCCTCCTCGTAACGCTCGGCGGATTCCGCAGACGCTCCGCCGTGGAGTCGAATCGCCGCATCCACGGTCCTCGCACGGCCATCGTGAAGATACGGAGCCGTCACGGCCAACCCCCATAGCGGCCTCGTCAAAAAGGTCGCCTCGGGGATGTCGCCGGACGCGTGGGTCTCCGCGAGCCCCGGTCCCATGTCGTGGCGCTTGAGGTCACTGAAGAGTCGGACACCGTACCCATGCGTATGGGGTTCGTCCCGCCTCAACCGGGGCGATTCCATGTGCTCGGTGAGCGGATACGTGAGGGAGACGCCCCCCTTGTGCACCGGTGGGATCCGGTACACATCACGCCGGAGGGAGAGCACGGGGCGATGGCATTCACTGCACCCCATCTCGTCGAATTGCCGGCGCCCCTCTGCGTGCAGATGAGCCCCCGCCGCCCCGGACAAAGGGCGTTCAATCGGAATCTCGAGAAGCGAGAGATAGACCTGGAGCGCGGTCAACATCCCCGCGGTGTATTCGACGAGCACCCCGTCCTCGTCCCGATCCGTGGGAGGCCCGTCACCATAGACGACCGAGGCCACCCCGGGGGGCATGCCGTCGCTGGTCTCGGGCTGCAACCCATGATGTACCAGCAGAGCCTCTTCGCTGAAGGTCCGGAGCGTCGCATGCTGGCCTTTCCAACCGAAGGGCCGGACGACAAGATCCGCATCAATCCCGGCGATGTCCCCCAGATCCACCGTGCCATCCGAGCGGGCATGCACCTCCCCGAACGACACGCCTTTGCTCTTGAGCTTGAAGGAACCTTCGCTCCCTTCCCTGGCGCGCTCCTGAGCGAGCCGGAGAAACGTCTGCAGGTCCCGGGTCATCTCCTGGGCGATCAATTCCACGACCCCGACCCCCACGAGAGAAGGCGGATTGCGCTGGTTGGTCAGCAGTGGGCGGGACCCGTCCCCGACGAGGAAGGCATTCTGCGTTCGCTCCCCCGCGCCATCCGGCCCCCCGCGCCGATGGCACTCGACACACGAGCCCGCATCGGGTCCACCGACGAGCCCCTGGTGCACCCGCCGAACCCGCGTCGTCGACGCGAAGCGCTCCTGAACTCCCGGACTCGATTTCGCTCCGCGCCCAAATCCATGCTCAATGGAAAACTCCCGCTCAAAAAGCTCGTCGCCAATGGTGAAGAGGTGCTCGACACCCCACTCTCCGGACTCGACACGGAGCTGTTGGACGCCCACATCCTCGTGGCGCTCGCCGGGATCGAGGTCATCGACAAAGCGCTCCCAGCGCTCGTTTCGCCACCGGGAGAACGCATCCACGACCCCAGCGTGAAGCTCGGGGTCGTTCGGATCACCCATGGGTCGGGGAAGCCTGCGCACGTGACCCGGGATGGATTCGGGATCCTCCGCGGACC
>CAVOCR010000290.1:0-4000 GCA_963694245.1 Myxococcota bacterium | reverse complement strand
AGGTCGAAACAGACGAAATCAACTTTGAGATGCTGAACATTCCTCCGGATCATCCGGCCCGGGACATGTGGGACACGTTCTACACCACCCATGGGCATGTTCTCCGCACACACACCTCGCCTGTACAAGTCCACGTCATGAAGGCTTCGGCCCCCGATCCCGTGAAGGTGATCTGCCCCGGCCGTGTATTCCGCTACGAACAGGTCACGGCGCGATCCGAGTCCATGTTCCATCAAGTCGAGGGCCTCGAGATTGGACCGAACGTGACCATGCGGGATCTCCTGGGCGTGCTCCAGACATTCGCTCGACGGATGTTTGGGGATGGGCGAAACATCCGGGTTCGAAACAGTTTCTTCCCCTTCACGGAGCCCTCCATCGAGGTCGACGTGGACTGCTTCAACTGCGAAGCCAGGGGGTGCTCGATTTGCAAACACACGGGATGGATCGAAATCCTCGGTGCCGGAATGGTGCATCCCGTGGTCCTGGAAAATGGCGGCTACGACCCCTCCCAGGTGAGCGGTCTGGCGTTCGGACTCGGCGTGGAACGCATCGCCATGCTTCGGTATCGTATCGAGGACATCCGCCATTTCTACCGAAACGATCTGCGCTTTCTGCGCCAGTTCCAGTCTGCCTGAAGCGAGGTGAAGTCATGCGCGTACCCCTTTCATGGCTGAGTGAATTCGTCGATGTACCGTCGGACCTCGACGCCTTCACGTCTCTCTGCGACATGGCGGGCCTGGAGGTCGAGGGAATCGTCCACCTGGGTGCCCAATGGGACCACCACGTTGTCGGGGAGATCGCGAGCGCGGAGCCCATCGAGGGCACTCACCTGCATGCGGTGGCGCTGAACATCGGAGACGGCACCCGTCATTCCGTGTGTGGCGCGCCAAACGTCAGCCCCGAGTCCGTGGGCCGGCGGGTCGCCGTAGCCCTGGAAGGGGCGACCATCACGGTCATGGACAAAAACGGAAAGAGCACACCGCTCACGGTCGAAGGGCGCGAAGTGCGGGGGCATCGTTCCGAGGCGGTGCTGTGCAGCGAGAGTGAGATTGGCCTGAGCGATGACCACGATGGCATCCTCTTCCTGGGAGGCGATGCCCTGCCGGGAGCCCCCCTTGCGGACGCCATCGGCGACACCCTCATCACCTTCGAACTCACTCCGGACCTCGGCCGATGTTTCAGCATCCACGGATGCGGACGCGAAATTGCCGCGCTGCTGCGACAACCCCTTCGCACGGACTCCATGCAGCGTGCGAATGTCGGCGAGCCGGGCGGCGGCTCCATTCCCGTCACCATCGCCGATCCGAATCTCTGCAACCGCTACCTCGGTGCGGTGATCCGCAATGTGACCGTGGAGCCCTCTCCGGACTGGATGCAACGACGCCTCATCGCGGCGGGCATGCGACCAATCAACAACGTCGTGGACGTCTCGAACTACGTGCTCCTGGAGATGGGACAGCCCCTTCATTTCTTCGATGTCGCCCGGATCCGAGGCGGATCCATTGAAGTGCGAAATGCACGCGGTGGAGAAGAGATCACAGGGCTCGACGGCCTCGAATACAAGCTCCCGGAAACCGCGCTCATCATCGCGGACGCGGAGGGTCCCGTGGCCGTCGCAGGCATCATCGGTGGCGACGACTCCGCGGTGAGTGAATCGACGCGGGATGTCCTCCTCGAAGCTGCCCACTTCCACAATCATTCCGTCCGCAGAACAACGGCAGCGCTGAAGCTTCGGACGGATGCTGCCGAGCGCTTCATCAAGGATGTCGACCCCGAGTGGACCCTGGAGGCCATGCGGAGAGCCATTCACCTTCTCCTGGCCATGTGTCCCGAGGCCCGTCTGGAGGGATATCAGGACACCTATCCCCAGACACCGGCCCCCATCACCCTTCCCATCGACGAGGCCTCGGTTCTCAGATGCCTCGGCATCCACGTGGAAGCCGACGACATCCGGGACATCCTGCAGCGCTT
Organism: Myxococcota bacterium; assembly: GCA_963694245.1. GTDB lineage: Bacteria > Myxococcota_A > UBA9042 > JABWCM01 > JABWCM01 > CAVOCR01. The sequence continues at coordinate 2,029 of CAVOCR010000290.1, read as the reverse complement.
CGACTTCACGGTCGCGCCGGACGGCAAAGGCGGCTGGAACGCGACTGCCCCCAGCTACCGGAAGGAGGTCACGCATACAGCGGACCTCATCGAGGAGGTCGCACGCGTCGTCGGGTTGAACAACATCCCGCCCTCCGAGACCGTCACTGCCTATCTCAACCGGAGCAGCTACGACGCGGGCATGGCGCGCACGCAGGACCGAATCGCGCAGATCCTCACAGGCCTCGGCTTCAACGAGGCGATCAACTACAGCGTCGTCAGCGAGCAGTGGAACGCATTCGGGATGTACCACGGAGCCACCACCGGGGAGCCCATCGGAATCGCGAATCCCATCCACGTGGAGCGGACCCAGATGCGACGCACTCTGGCTCCCGGCCTCCTGGAGAACGCGGGAGAGAATCTTCGTTATCAGAGCGGAGTCCATCTCTTTGAGCTCGGACGCGCCTACGCGACGCTGGGGGAAACAAACCGCGAAGATGATCTCTTCGCCCTCCTCGCAACCGGGGCCCGTCGTGGCGCATTCTGGGGAGAATCCGACCCCGGAACGGCCACAGGCGATCGGTTCGGACTCTTCGACTTGAAGGGGATTCTGGAGAGCCTCTTCGAGCAGATTGGCGTCCAGGGGGCCCGCTTCACGTCATTGGAGGGGCCGTCGTTGACTCCGGGCCAGGGCATGCAGGTCAGCCTTGGAGACGAGACCATCGGCTACATCGCGGCAATCGACCCCACGATCGCAGGGGGATTTGGCCTGGGAGACGCCCCAGCGCTCTGCGCCGAGATCCGGCTTCAACCCCTCCTCGATCGGGCCGCCACAGGAGAGGTCTCCTTCGCCCGGCTCACCACGCAGCCTCCGGTGTACCGGGATCTCAGTGTCATCGTGCCGTCTGCGACCCCCGTCGGCGACATCCTCGACACCGTCCGGGATGCGGCGGGCACTCTCCTCCAGGATCTCCAGCTCTTCGATCGCTATCAAGGGGAAGGGGTCCCCGATGACTGTCACAGTCTGGCCATGAGCCTGACGTTTCAGACGCCGGATCGGACTCTGACCGCGGAGGAGATCGACGACCAGTTCAACCAGATCGTGGAGACCCTCGGGACCCGACACGGCGCCCAGCTTCGAGGTGCATGATGGCCCATGTCGTTCTCACTGGTTCCAACCGCGGAATCGGGCTTGCGCTCTGTCGTCAGTTCCAGGAGCGCGGGGATGAGGTGACGGCCACGTGCCGGACCACTTCGGAAGCCCTGGACGCGTTGGGCGTGAACGTTCAGACGGGCATCGATGTCACGAGCGACGCAGCGGTCGCGGATCTCGTGGATCGTCTCCAGGGAACACCCATCGATCGCCTGGTCCTCTGCGCCGGGATTCTCCAAAGACAGACCCTCGACCACCTCGACATCGAGGGCATTCGCACGCAATTCGAAGTCAATGCGCTCGGTCCTCTGCGCATGAGCGCGGCCCTCGCGCCGAGCATTCCCGCGGGCGGCTCCATCGCCATCATCACCAGCCGAATGGGGTCGATCGCAGACAACACGAGTGGCGGGGGTTACGGATACCGGATGAGCAAGGCAGCCGTGAACATGGCGGGCCGTTCCCTCGCACACGATCTCCGGGATCGCGGCATCGCAGTCAGCCTGCTCCATCCCGGGTGGGTTCAGACCGACATGACCGGTCACTCGGGCCAAGTGGATGCCGAGACCTCAGCGAGAGGTCTGATCGCCCGGATGGACGAACTCACCTTGTCGACCACCGGTACCTTCTGGCATGCCCAGGGAGACCCCCTTCCCTGGTAGACCGGATGCGTTCTCTCCTCTTCACTCTTCTTGCGCTGACCGCCGCGCCTTCTGCCTCCGCAGCCATTCCTCCGACGCTGGATGCCCACACGGTCGGCAGCCTCACGCTTGCCACGGACCTCCCTGCACGAGAGGGCGAAGATCTCGCCCACCGGATAGCGGTCGCCCACCGCCTGATCACGGCTCGCCTGGAGGAGATCCTTCAAATTCAATCCTCCCCACAGCCGCTCACCATCAT
>CAVOCR010000289.1:0-4007 GCA_963694245.1 Myxococcota bacterium | reverse complement strand
GATGAATGTCATGCTGGAGCGTCTCAAGAAGCGTGGTGGGAGTCTCTGGCAACGCCACCGTCATCGCCTCCACATACGGGGTCTCCGCAGAGGAGCCCTCCAGCATCAACTGCATGTCGCGACTCAAGGCTCCATAGTTTTCCAGAAGCGCATTTCCCCGAATCTTGAACGGATTGTCGACGCTCTCCAATGTTCCCGCGTCAAAGGACTTCTCCACGATTTGGGCCCGCACCTCCTTCAATTCCTCGAGGCGGGTCTGCAGCTCTGCCCAGTAGACTTCTGACGGCGTGAGAACGTGCAGATGAATCTCCCACCAGTTCGTCAATGCGCGGAGAATCTCCAGGAACAGGGGAGGAATGGAGGTGACACCAAATAGATGCAGTCGTCCGGGGAGAACTCTCTCCAGGACACGACTTCGATGACTGTTCTGCTGAAGCTGATGCGCGCACGCCGCCAGATGGGGCCCCCCGATGCTCTCCTGCACTGCGTGCCAGAGAATGGGTTGCCAATCGGTATCCTCTCCCGCGTCCCCTTCGCTCCATTGCCGCGCCAGGAGAGGTCGCTGTGTGATGTAGCGATCAAACGTGACAGAAATCCTGCGGGCGAGCAGAAGTCGCTGACGGTCCAGCAACTCATCGGAGGCGCCCGTCGACTCGAGATAGCTTCGGATCGGAGAAAACTCCGGACGCTCGATCAAAGAATCCAACGCCGCCAGAACGTGCCATGCAAGCGCATTGGACTCCCAGCCAGGATGAGGACACCCCTCTTCTCCAAGCACCTCCCGCAACGCCTGTTGCAGCATCTTTCTCGGAAACGGGAGCTGAACTCCGGCGCAAATCCCCACCCGCTGGGCGAGCGACATGGAGAGCCACCTGCCCATCCCGCGATTCGGAACCGCGATCACCTCTCCACGAAGAGATTCATCCAGGTCGTCCGGAGTTCGCGCAAGCTGGGTGACGAGGACATCCAGAAGGGTCTCCATCCGCGCACTTCGATGCAATCGGATCGCCCGATGGATGGGGGGATTGGATATCGCGGAAACGGACACCAGAACTCCTTCAGAGACGTGTCCGCCAGGATGACATTGGCGTGACCTCGAGGCAACCCCGAAGCGTGTGTCACTCGTCGAGAGTGACCATGCGATCGACGTACTGATGGAGCACATGCTCAAAAAAGAGTTCGAGGCTCATGCTCTTCAATCCCTCATGAGCCGCCGCAAAAGGGGTCTTCACGGTATCGCACTCCACCTCGTCACACTCGCGCCAGCTGAGATTGTTTCCCAGTCCGGCGAAGTCGAGATAGCAGCCCTGAGTCAAGCAGGACGCGTCCCCATATTCCGAGGAATGAAGCGGAAGTCCCGGCTGCACATCATTGAGCTGGTGGTACTCGACGTCGTCGCTCATGATCGCATAGCGAATGGCCTCCAATGCAGACCACCGACTCGCCTGAGCATGATCGTAGGTCATCTGCAACCGAAGATAGTTCGCCGACATCTTGGAGAGATAGTTGCTGGGCTCACGGAACCCCCACCAGGTGTCCTCGGTACAGTTCATCCCCGTGAGGGAAATCGGAAAGGCCGCCTCGTGACAGATCACGGAAGGCGGGGCCCCATTCGGCAAATCAAAAGGAAAGGCCTCTGCGCGGGGTCCAATCTCGAAGTCACAGCGTTCATCATTGACGCCCGGACCATCCCCATCAATGTCTCCATCCACTTCCAGCGGCGAAGCGGTGATGAAGCAGCGATTCACAGGACCTTCCACATCAATGAGAAAGTCGACCTCCGCGAGCTTGGTCGGACCGAAGCGGCCGAGAGCACCGGAAGCTGCTGAGAGTCCAAAACCAAACGAAACGACGCCGACGCGGTCATTCGTCTTCAAGTTCTTGATCATGTAATTCAGGACATCGCTCAAGGCATCCTGACCCTCGGGGCCATTATAATCCTCCTCTCCCTGACTCTTGCGGGGCCCGGAGCCACGGCCGGGAGGATTGTAGGTCACCACCACCGACTCCAGCTTCGCAGCCAGGTTCGCGGGCATCTCGTCTTCAAAGAACACATCCCCGCTCGCCAGTTCTCCCGGCACCAGAACGACGAGTGGACAGGGAGAATCATCGCTGCATCCTTCCGGAACATAGCGGGTGAAGTAAATCTCCTTCCCCCCGGACATCGTCTTCAAATAATTCACTTCGGCCGGAAGCTCGACCTCTTCGCCGGTTTCACTGGTGTCGCCGGTCTCCGTCGTCTCCTCGGTTCCAGACGATTCACCGGTCTCCCATTCCTCGACACCGGTGTCCTCACTGCCGCTCTCTTCCCCGTCACAACCGGGCGGAACCATCCAGAGCGCGCACATCACGGCCAGAGAAAGAAAAGTGAATCGGTTCATGAGATACCTCGTCCTGTTCCGGTGATGCCGGGATCAAAGGCCTGACGGCGGGGGCTCGTACAGGGCGCTCGGGTCATAGACATAGAGCTCAGAAGGCGTGTTGGTGGCCGTTGCTGGCCCCACTTGAAGCACCGAGTCTCCAATCTTCTGCAATCCCCCCAGCACAAGCACCTGATCATTGTCCATGAAAAGAGCGTTGTGACCAAATCGGGAAGTCAGCAGGGGAACCTCTGTGGTCGCCAGTACATTCTGAGAAGGACTCCAATTGCCGGTCAGGGGATCGTAGGGAAACGTGGGCCCGATGATCTCGCTCGTGGTGGCCATCGTCAGACCTCCCGCGCCATCCGCAATCAGTCCACCGCTCACCAGTACCTTGCCGCCATCCATCATCACGGCCTGAAGACCACCCCGCGGCGTCTTCAAGGTGAAATCCGTTCCCGCCAGCTGACTTCCATCATAGGTGCTGATCACCTCAATGGTTCCCACAGGTGACGTTCTTCCCGTGTCGGAAAACCCGCCAATCACGTACATGAAGTTCGGCTGATCGGCCGAAGGCGAGGGCACATACACCACGTCATGATCCACGCGAGCCTGCGCAAGAGCCGTCGGAGCCTGAAATCCCACCGGAGGTGGATAGAGCGCACCGCTCGCCACATCAAACACATCCACCAATCCCTGAGTGGCACCCTGAGAGCTCTCTCCACCGATGAAATACACGCAGCGGCGATCTTGAATGAAGCAGTCGTCCACAATCACCGCACGATGATTGAAACGCGCACCCGCGAACGGAGGCGTGACCTGAAGCGAACTCCCCGATTGCTGCAAAGGCCCCGCCACCACGCGCAGGCTGTTGGGAGACATGTTCACGATTTCAAAGCTGGTCTCTGCTTGCGATGCATTCGTGGTGTTCGTTCCGCCGCCCACCAGCAAGTATTGATCGACACCCGTGCTGGAGTTGTATTCCAGGATGTTCGTCGTCGCCATTGCTCGGGGAACCTGCAACGAGCCGACCGTCGTCACGTCCAGAAATTGACGTCCAAAGGGATCAAACAGCTCAATGACCGCGGTGGCCTGAATCGTGTTTTCCAGGGCTCCCGTCGCTCCTCGTGGCTGCTCCCACCCGCCAACGATGGCGATATGCTGAATGCTGTCGAGCCACACGGCGTTGTGGAACATTCGGGGATTGGCCATCGTCTGTGAAGAGAGGGGATCCGTCGCGAGCACCTCGAAGATGCCCGTTGCTGGATCGTAGATCTCCACGGTCTCCTGGACCTCTTGAATCGCACCCGTGAGCGTCAGTTGATTCCAGATCGGCCCATTCACGTCTCCGGATTCCACCAATCCAGGCTTGAGAGTGGCCCCTCCGATGATCACAACGCGACCATCCGGAAGAGTGGTCATGGACGCCCCATGGCGGGACGCCCCTGGCTGCGTTGGAACCGCAATCACGCTCGATCCTCCCCCCGCGATCGCCCCGGTCTGTGCACTGGAGGTTTTGATGAACTCACCCACAGGTCCCATCAAGACCTGCATCGGCGTCTTTGGACTGCCTTTCTGAATCGTCAGGAAGGGAGTGGATCCCCGAGACACCAGCTGCTGACAGGGAGCCACTGGCTGCCCCGCGTT
>CAVOCR010000288.1:0-4032 GCA_963694245.1 Myxococcota bacterium | reverse complement strand
CCCCTCCACAGGGGTCGCCGTGTCCTTTCGATCGTAGAGCTGCATGGTCAGTCCGAAGACATCGTGTCCGGCTTCCACCAGAAGGCCCGCTGCAACAGACGAATCGACCCCACCCGACATCGCGACGGCAATCCGCTCTGGCTTCACAGCGCTCATCCGACCTTCCCCCAGTCCTCCAACAGGACATCCGCCTGTCGAATGCGATCGACACTCTCACAAAAGACCTCTACGACCCGATTCATAGCATGAGGCGTGGTCTCCCTGGCAAGCGTGAAACGCACGGCCTCACGCGCCTCTTCATGCACCTGGCCCATCGCGAGAAGAACGTGGCTTGGCTCCACGGTACCGGAAGTGCATGCCGAACCCGACGACGCAGCCACCCCGGCGAGATCCATCGCCTGGAGCAACGCGTCCCCCGGACATCCCGGTACAGCCACATTCAACGTGTTGGCCAGGCGGTCACCTCTCCCGTTCAAGCGCATGTCTGGCACCCGATCTCGGAGCATGGTGCCCAACGAATCTCGGAGAGGCCCCACCGTGTCCGCGAAATCCTGCCGCTCGCTCGCCGCGAGCTTCGCCGCTGCGCCCATGCCCACGATGGCGAGGAGATTCTCGGTGCCGGGCCGCAGACCCCGCTCTTGATGACCGCCGGGAAAGATCGGTTCGAACGGCACACCCTTTCTGACCTGAAGCGCTCCGATCCCCTGGGGCCCCCGCATCTTGTGCGCGGAGATGCTGTAGGCGTCGGCGCCCAGTTCCTCCACGGTCCAGGGCAGTCGACCGACCGTCTGAACTGCGTCGACATGGACCCGAGCGCCCACCGCGTGCGCTCTCTCCGCCACTGCGTGGACATCAAAGATCACACCCGTTTCGTTGTTGGCATGCATCACGCTGACCACTGCCACCTCGGGAGTCAGCGCCGCGTCGAGTTCGTTCCAGTCGAGCGAGCCGTCCGCGTCGACCCCGATGCGGATGATCTCCCATCCAGAGGACTCCAACTGGTCCACCGCCCCCCTCACCGAGGGATGCTCGACCTGGGTCGTCACGATGCGCCGTCTCCCCGAGTCCGCACGCAGCGCGAGGCCACGGATGCCCAGATGATTGGATTCCGTGGCACCCGAGGTGAAGAACACCGTTCGAGGCTCCGCGCCGAGAAGAGCGGCGACCTCCATACGAGCCGCATCCACGCGTGCACGCGCCTCCCGGCCCTCCCGGTGGACTGAGGATGCATTCCCCCCATCTCCTTCGAGAGCAGCCTGCATCACCCGCCGTACAGTGGGCGCCATCGGCGTGGTCGCATTATGATCCAGATACACCCGCATGAGACCTCCTCAGTGCCGCATCCTGCATCTGCCATGAGTTCGGATCAACCCCTTTGTTTTCAGGCGCTTTCAATGTGTCACCGAGTGGGGTTGCCCCCCTGCGCATCACCGGGCTATGCTCCGCCTGGAACGCACCATCCGCCTCGGAGGAACCCGATGCCAGCCCCGATTCACCGCAGTCTCTCCAACACCATCAAAGGGCTCTCCATGGACGCCATCCAGGCGGCCAACAGCGGTCACCCGGGGATGCCCATGGGCATGGCCGATACCGCGTCCGTGCTCTGGACCCAGCATCTCCGGCACGACCCCTCCGATCCCTCCTGGCCAGACCGCGATCGCTTCGTGCTCTCCGCGGGACACGGATCCATGCTCCTCTACTCTCTGCTCCATCTCACGGGATACCCGAAGATGACGCTCGCGGAGATCCAGAACTTCCGTCAATGGGATTCCCTGACACCCGGACATCCCGAGAACACCATGACGCCCGGAGTGGAGACCACCACCGGCCCCCTGGGCCAGGGACTGGCGAATGCCGTCGGAATGGCGCTGGCGGAGCGCTCCCTCGCAGAGCGATTCAATCGCGAGGGGTTCCCCGTGTTGGACCACCGGACCTGGGCCATCGCAGGCGATGGCTGTCTGATGGAGGGGATCTCCTATGAGGCGGCCTCCCTCGCTGGCCATCTCCAGCTGGGTCGCTTGAACGTCCTCTACGACGACAACGAGATCAGCATCGATGGTTCCACGGACATCACCTTCACGGAGGACGTCGACACCCGCTTCCAGGCCGCGGGATGGCACGTCATCGTGGTCGATGGCCATGACCCCATCGCGGTGGAATCGGCCCTTTCGGAAGCGCATGGGGAGACTGGTCGCCCCACCTTGATCCGTTGCGTCACCCACATTGGTCACGGCGCCCCCACCAAGCAGGATTCCAATGCCTCCCACGGCGCTCCTCTCGGAGAAGACGAGATCGCAGGCGCCAAGGCCGGAATGAACTGGCCGACAACCCCCTTCCACGTGCCACACGATGTCACGGAATGGATGACGTCGAGACGAAGCGAATGGAGTGCGACGCGGCGTGACTGGGTCGACATGATGGGGCGTTATCGCGAGGCACACCCCGCGCTCGCTGCAGAGTTCGAGGCGTGCATGCGCGGCGAACTCCCTGCGGGCTGGGATGCCGCACTGCCCACGTATGAGGCGGGTGGCAAGATGGCCACGCGGAAGGCCAGCGGCGCAGCGCTCAACGCCCTCGCGCCGACCGTCAAGAGCCTGGTCGGAGGCAGCGCGGACCTCGAGGGGAGCAACAACTCGCGAATCGCCAGCGACCCGCACATGACTCCGGACAACCTCGCGCCACGCAACATCCATTTCGGAGTCCGTGAACATGCCATGGGCGCCATCTGCAACGGCATGGCGCTTCACGGCGGCATCGTGCCTTTTTGCGCGACCTTCCTGCAATTCGCGGATTACATGCGACCGGCGGTCCGACTCGCGGGACTGATGGACCAGCAGGTCATCTATGTGTGGACACATGACTCTGTCTTCCTCGGGGAGGACGGACCGACGCATCAGCCCGTGGAACACCTCGCTGCGCTTCGGGTGATCCCGAATCTCGAAGTCTTCAGACCCGCTGATGCCAACGAAACCACGTGGTGCTGGCACGCGGCCGTATCGCGGCAGAATGGACCCACCGCCCTCGCCTTGACCCGCCAGGGACTCCCTCACCTCGACATTGCCCGCACCGACGGGAAGCGAGGCGTGGAGCAAGGGGGCTACGTGGTACACCAATCACCCGGTGAAGGCCTCGAGGACGTCGCACTCCTCGCGACTGGGAGCGAGGTCTCCCTCGCCATTGAAGCGGCGACGATTCTGGAGGATCGCGGCATCCGCGCACGAGTTCTCAGTCTCCCGTGCCGGGAGCGCTTCCTCGCCCTCGACACGGACACCCGTGAGAGCATTCTGCCCGAGGGAATCATGGCGCGTGTGGTGGTGGAAGCCGGTCGCAAGCAGGGATGGGAGCCGCTCCTCGGTGCATTCCACCGGGCGGTCACCATTGAGTCTTTCGGACATTCCGCCCCCGCGGACGTCATCGCCAGACAGCTGGGGTTCACGGCGGAGAACGTCGCGGACCAGGCGACAGGAGCCCTGAACGACTTCAAGGCCAACGGATCTGCGCTGATTGAGCGTACCCAGGCGGCGCTCCAACGCGCCGGAGCCTGAGAGCTAGTACACCCCGTTGGTGATCTCGAGGCTGTACCCCTCACAACTCGGCGCCACTCCAGGCTTCCGAAAGACCCGGACGTAGTACAAGGACGTGTTGTCCGAGCACTCCTCCGTGTTGGCATCCGTGTTGGCCGGAACCGTTGTACACGGACACTCGCCCTTCTGATTGGCGTGAAAGTCCGTGAACCACTCGTAATCGGTGGACGCCACGCAATCGTTGTCCGCTCCCGCACACCCCCCCCGATAGACGTCGAAATTGTAGGCGTCGTTCGCGTTGAACAAGAACCGGATCCGTACGTGGTACGAATCACAGCCCCCATCGGGGCCATCGTTCCCCGTGAAGCGGTACCAGTCTGATTCCGTCGGGTAGACCGCGTTGCCCTGGACCGTGACCGTCGTGGCCCCCACGGGGCCCTGATCCGCCACCGCACCCACGTCGATTGCGACGGGACACGTCGCCCCGGACACCTCGATGGAATTGGAC
>CAVOCR010000287.1:0-4039 GCA_963694245.1 Myxococcota bacterium | reverse complement strand
CTGTTTCGACCTCGGGGCCATGCGCCTCTCCAAATCCCATCTCCTGAAAGATGGCGCGGATCTCTTGAAGCACAGCGGCGATGGGGTGTCGGTTTCCGAGGGGCATCGGAGCCCCCGGAAGGGTCGGGTCGATGCGATCGCGCTCCAGGAGAAGGGCTCGAGCCGCCCCCTCCATCGCCTCCTTTCGGGCATCAAAGGCCTTCTGAAGTTGACCGCGGGCGATGTTGATGGTCTTTCCCGCTTCGGAGCGCTGTTCCTTGGGAAGTTCTCCGATGGATCGAGCGAGAAGCGTCATGCGTCCCGACTTTCCAAGCCAGGCGACGCGCCATGCATCCAACCCCTCCGCGTCTGGGGTGGATTCCAGGGACTTGCGTGCTTCCTCAAGGACGGTCTGGACTTCCTGCATCGTACCTGCTCCCGGGCTACTTCAAGCGGTATCCGCCCATCTCATTGTTGAAAATCCACGCGACGACCTCTCCGATCTCGAGGGCTTCTCCGAGATAGGTGCGTCGGTCGACGGCGGCGCTTCCCTGCGCATAGACGTGTTGCCGCGTCTGGCGCATTCGGCGGAAGCGATCGATCCACAATGCCATGTTGGGGGCGCGGAGATCGATCCAGCCTTTTCGCGCCCATTGATCGATGTTTCCCCCGCTGATGGCGGCGCTCTGGGCGTGCCCTTTGAGCTCCGGGATGTTGATGTGGGGACCGCGCAGGAGCTCGTGGCCATCGGGCATGAGCACCGGGATCCCGACGGAGACTGCGGTCTGAACGACGGCGCTGTCCCGTGCGACTGCGGCGACGCGGGTGCTCAGGGCCTCCGGTCCGATTCGATTGCCGGACTCATCGGCGCTGTCGGGATCCGAGAAGAACGAGGTGTCGGGAAAGGCGGCGCGGAGGAGGTAGGCCTCGTACAGAAGCTTGGAGAGCTCCGGCGGGCCCAGCTGGCCGAGCGCAACCGAATGGTCTTCCTTCTCCTCTTCCAATGCCTTGAGGTCATTGAGTGCGACGCGTCGGAGCAGACCCGCACGGTAGCTGGGGCCCATCACGGTGCTGTCGACCGCCGAGAGGATGTCGACTCCCGGGTTCACTCCCTTGATCTCCAGGACCACGTTGGTCGCGATCTCCTCGGGCGTGACGAACTCCATCTGGCCCATCGCCGTGATGGTCGCGAATTCACCCAGGGTGAAGATCCCATTCTCTCCGGTATTCACGACCGTTGTGTGGAGGTCTCCCGTGGCGGTGTAGTCCGACACGCTCTCATGCTGCGTGAGGTTCTTCATCGTCGCGAGGTTGTGGGAAGACGGAGTGTAGAGTTGGACGGCCCCCCCAGTCCGCTGTTTGATGGGGACGTATTCCACCGCCTTGTAGCCGATCATCGCGGCGGGTTTGATCTCCTTCACGATGGGCGCATCCGGGGTGCGCGCCATGAGAAAGAGGAGTCCGGTATGCCCGAAGGCAACCTCGGTTTTTGCCAGCAGCGTCTTGCTGGGTTTGTCCTCACTGTGGGTGTAGGGAATGTTGAGCCCCATTCCCCCGGTCCCGGTGGTTCCGATTTTGAGATAGAGGTGCGTCCCGACTGATTTGGTCGCTTCGTAGAGGAAGCGGACGTGGCGAATGATCTGGGGGACGGATTGGCTCAGAAGGAAGGCCTCGAGGTCTTCCTGACCCGTTTGGCCACCCACATCATCGCTTTCCATGTCCTCGATCAGCTTCGCAGCGCCATCGAACACATTCTGGTAGGAGATGCCCGTGGCCGTGTTCACCGAGTCGATGATCACCTCGGGGCGATGCTCGAGGATCATTTGCACGAGATGATTGTCCTCGTAGGCTCTTCTGAAGTCTCCGTAGAGCGCATCCCGGAGGGCGCGTCGGTTCTCGGTCGACCCAAGCAGGTCTCCAGGAGAGCTGTTGGAAAGATGATGCGGAACGAAGAGATTTCCCCACGCTGCGGCAAATTCCGTGTGGGGGAACTCTCGGCTCAGAATCGCAACCGCTTCATCGGACTCGTGCGGCCGAAGAGAGGCGACGACGATTTTCGTCGGTCGGAACTCTCGCGTGATGTTGCGACAGACCTGAAGTCCAACGAGTCCTGCGCCACCCAATACGAGATACGTTCCTGTGTACATGGCTCCCTCCTGGCAGGAGGAGGTATCAGATGCATTGGACTGGTGTCAACGCGCACCCACGCCTACAGGCCGCGCATGCGAGAGGTCCGCCTTGACACCCCCGGAAGGCCGTCGATACCCTCTTCACTTCAAGGACGTTTGCGGTCGTGAAGCGTCGTTCAACGGGTCCAGTGGGCTCCAGGAGTGAGAATGAATTTCCGAATTTCCGTGGCAACGGGTCTCGTCATTGCAGCGTGCCTCTGGGCCTCCCCCGTGTTGGGTCAGGAAGAGGAGACCGGCACGGAAGAGGAGACTGGCACGGAAGAGGAGACCGGCACGGAGGAGGAGACCGGCGCGGAAGAGGAGACCGGCGCGGAAGAGGAGACCGGCGCGGAAGAGGAGACCGGCACGGAGGAGGAGACCGGCGCGGAAGAGGAGACCGGCGAAGAATGCACTCCCGACTGCGTGGACAAGACCTGTGGTGACGACGGGTGTGGCGGAACATGCGGGGAGTGCGCCAGTGATTCGTGGTGTGCCAACGCGAACTGTGCGGTCGCGCTCTGCCAGGGTTTCTGCGGCGAGCAGACCACCTCCGGTTGTTATTGTGACGCGCTGTGCGCGGAGTACGGAGATTGTTGCGCTGATACCTGCCATACGTGCGGATTCTGTGGGGACGATGTTCCCACGGAGGAGGGCGGGGAGACTGGGACTGGCGCGGACGAGCTCTGCGCGGGCGTCGATGAAGAGGGAAATGCGGTGAGCCATTGCGATGGCATGGCGCCTTCCGGCTGTTGGTGTGACAGCCAGTGCGCGAGCCTCGGGGATTGCTGCGCGGATTCCTGTGAGGTCTGTGGATACTGCGGGAGCGACACGACTCCGTCGGAATGTCCCGACTGGTTGACCAGTGAAGGGTGCTGTGACTCGGGTGAGCTCCTTTACTGCGTGGACAATGAGACCAAGGGAGGGACCTGTCCCGACGGGACGTTCTGTGGCTGGGACGCCGCCTACGGGTACTACGATTGCATCTCCGAGGAGGGGGGGGAGGAGCCCGAGGGCATTCATCCCATGACGTGCAGCGAACTCGGGGGCGACACGGGGGAGGACTCTTCCACGGGTACCGAAACCTCGGAGGAGACCGGCGACGAGTCCAGTGACGAGTCCGGGGAGTCGTCAGAGGCAGGAGATTCGGAAGAGACTGGGGAAAGCGACGAGGAGACAGGCGACGAAGACGGGAGTGAATCCACCGTGGATCCGGATGCCGATGGGTGCGCGAGTCACGGGGGACCGCCGTCCCTTGTGCTGGGTCTGCTTGTGCTGGGGCTGTTGGGTCTCTTCACGCGGCGTCGATTCGCCCCTGCGGGCTCAACGCGTTGAAGCGCTGGATTGTTGCACCCCTGAAAGAGGTTCGGGGAACCGTCCGTGTCCCCGGGGACAAGAGCATCTCGCATCGCGCCTTGATTCTTGGCGGCATCGCTCGCGGTGAGAGCGTCGTCACAGGCCTCTCCAATGGAGAGGATGTTCTCTCCACCTCCGAGGTTCTTCAAGCGCTTGGGGTGTCCATCTCATGGGATGGATTGACCGCTCGAGTTCAGGGCGTCGGACTGGGTGGGTTTCAGACTCCGTTGCGTGATCTGGATTGCGGCAACTCGGGGACGACCATGCGGTTGATGGTGGGCCTTCTCGCGAGTCAGGAGGGGCTCGAGACTCGCCTGGTAGGGGATGCATCCCTGTCCGGGCGACCAATGGAGCGTGTCCTCGCGCCGCTTCGTCTTCGGGGTGCTCGGGTCTCGGCGGAAGGCGCCTCGGGCCGACCTCCCATCCACATTCAAGGGGCGCGTCTCCAGGGCTGGGATCATCGCCTGGAGGTGGCGAGCGCTCAGGTGAAGAGTTGTCTGCTTCTGGCGGGCCTCCAGTCCGAAGGCGCCACTTCCGTG
>CAVOCR010000286.1:0-4043 GCA_963694245.1 Myxococcota bacterium | reverse complement strand
ACCCCCCATCTTCACCCCCGCCCCCGGCCTTGTACAACTCCCAGCCATCCAGCGTCTCAGCCGGAATGGCCACATATTCCGCGGAAAGCTCGCCCACATTGTCGAACGAATCCACGGCTCCCACGCGAATGAATCGTTCCGCATTGAGCGGAAGATTCTGCAACTCGAGTTCCGTCTCGGTTCCTGCGCTCTCCGATTCCGCTGCCGCGGGATCATCGAACGAATTGGCGGCATGATACACGGTGTAGGTGATGTTCTCCTCTCCGTCCGCCAGATCGATCCATTGGACTCGAAGGGTCTCTCCAAGGGTCTGAATCGCGACCCCCGACGGCTGCGAGGGCACGTCATAATCGTACGCGAACTTCAGCGAATCGTACGCCACCGTCGCCTCATCATTCTCAAATCCCGTGTAGACATGCACACGAACGTCATCCGTGAATCCACTGAGGGCATCGCAGCAATTCCGAGACGAACTGTTCTCATCGGCTCCCACATCCAGAGTCCCAATCAACCAGGCGAGCGGTACATCGAACGTGTTCCCAGTGGTGGCGATGTCCTCCACCGAGTCCGTCAGAAGAAAGCAGGTGTCGTTCTCCTCGGTCAACTCTCCCACGTTGCAACTGCCGACCTTCGCTGTCCATCGGTATCCGGTGCTCGATGTCGTGAATTCTGCAGACCAGTGAATGCGCACGATCGGAGAGTCCCCGTCCAGGAGACAGGTTCCACCGCTCCCCTCGTCCACGTCGGATGCGCTTCCGGCGTCGGCTTCCGTATCGACTTCCACGCTGTTGTCCTGCTCCCCGGGCGTCTCCCGGTTGTAGGTCGCGCAATCGCCTTCGTTGACACGATGCGTGTCGTCAATGGTGCTCACGCCCGCGTCAAAGCGGTCTGCAAGGGAGAAGTCGCCACTCACCAGCTCGATCTTGTCGATCTGGAAGCCTTCATTCTGGGGAGTCGTCGCCGTGGAAGTGGCGAGGGAATCCTCCGTGCCTTCTTCCTGGGCCCACGCCACCTGCGCCATGCACAAGCACAAGCACGTGATCGTCCAACCTGCCATCCACCCCAAACGCATTCACATTCTCCATTCACCAGGACCCGGGACGAGTCGCCTCACCGTCCAACACTTCAATCCCCGTGCCAGTTGAAACATTCCCGAATGAATCAATCGCATGCCTTCGTTCCCCAGCCCCGCGCCATCAGCGGGGAGGAAACCCCGAGCGTGTCAATCTGACAATTCGGCCCACAACGGACCACATCCCTGCCATTTTGTCAAAGCGCAGCGCAGCGATTCACGCCTCCCGAATCGCTCTCCAGAGAGCGAATACATCCAACGCATTCGCCGCGGCCCCGATGCGCACATTGTCGGAGCAGAGCCACAAGGAGACCCGCCGCCCTTCCCCATCGACACGTACGCGCCCCACCCGAACCACGTCACATCCAGCGATGTCCCCGGGTTCGGGATAGACACGATCTTCTGGGCTATCCTGCAGTTCCAAGCCGGGAGCCCCCTCCAGACATTCCAGAACCGCTTCCCGGGTCGTCGCGTCGTCCAACTCCACCGTGATGCTGGCCGCCTGACCTGCAAAGACCGGAACGTGGACTGCCGTGAACTGCGAGATCAGTTCTGGTTCATCGAGAACCCGCTTCAACTCTTCGGCTACAGCCGCTTCCTCCCGACTCCTCACGGAATCCTCCGCAAACCCGCCCACGGCCGGAATCGCATTGAACGCCAACTGGGAACCAATGGCGTGACGCGGCATCTCGCTCTGGTTGAACAGCGCGATCGCCTGCTGGGCAAGAATCTCCATGCCGGTTCGCCCCAGCTGACTGGCGGGTACCAGAAGCGTTCCATTCACCCGCACGGGGATTCCAAGAGTTCGGAGTGCATCCACGACCCGCGCCAGTTGAATCGTCTGCGCACGGGGACTTGCGAAACAGGATGCATCGCCCTCAATCACCTCGTCGTTGATTCCCGCGACGACCAACGGCACCTCGCCGGAATCCCGACTGACATCCGAAAGATCGATCACCAGGGTTCCGTTTCGGATTGCGAGGGGGATCTGCGCCCTGCAGATGGGAGCAGGTGCCGCGGCGAAAAGCACATCGAGCCCCTGATGGACACCGCTCGCAACCCGCTGGACGCGCCCCTTCCATGCCCCGCTGCCCAGGCGCACGCCATCGGATTCGCGACTGGCGAGGAATCGTACTTCCTCCAGCTCCACCTCGCGCTCTTCCATCCCCTTGACGAGTTCTCTTCCCACCAGGCCTGTCGCCCCCAGTATTCCTGCTCTCATGCACGTCTCCAGCTTCATTTCCACGCCTCCGGCTTCTAGTGGACCCCTGAAGCTCTGTCAATGAACGAATCGTCGCCGAGGTCGATACTTTTTGCGGGGCTGGAATGTTTTTGCACAACACGCGGGGCTCACCGGGACTCGCGATACATGGGTTTTTCCTTTCTACTCAATGTGTTACATTATATTTCAGCAGACAAGCCGCCTTGGCACACCCCTTGCTTTTTCAAGGGATGCACGAGGAACACCATGAGACACCCACAATCCCACGCGAGCGCACGAGGCTTCACGCTGGTGGAGTTGATGATGGTCGTGACGATCATGGCAGTGCTCATGACGCTCTTCGGACCGGGTGCATCCAACGTCCGAAAGGGAACCGATCTGCTCGACTCCGCTGAAATCGTCCGGGAGACACTGGAGTTTGCCCGAAGCAGCGCGGCCACGAACAACCGGGCGCACCGCGTGCGATTCTTTCAGGCCGCTCCGGACAACGGGGGCATGATTCAGGTCTATCGCGGAAGCACCAACGCCTGCCTCTTCAACGCAACGGACCCGATCATTCGAGAACTTTTTCTTCAAGCGGGGGGCAACGACAGCTCCGTAAACACCGCGGAGATCAACGCTCCCGAATTGAAACGCCTGGGATCCACGGTGCAGATCACCAGCATCTCTCCCAAGGCCATCGCCAGTGAGGGGGTCTGCTTTCGACCGGACGGAAGTGTTCGGGACGCGGCGACCAATCGCCCCATCGTCCCCCTCGACGCCGGAGGCCTCTACGGCGCTGGGGATGTTCTGCTCACCCTGCAGGACAACATCGTGACCCTCAACGGGCCCTCTCCCAGCTACACGCCCACGGGAACCCCCCTCCGAATCATCCTTCCCTACAATGGGCTCGCACGGTTGGTCTATTGATGAGACGTGTCCTCCCAGCCCGAATGAAGAACTCCCGTGGATACACGCTGGTGGAGGTTCTCGTGACGATGGCCATCGCCCTCGTGGGCTTCGTCGCCATCCTCGACCTGCAGACAGCGAGTCTGCGGGGGGTGAGCACCTCGCGGGACACGACGATGGCGATTCATCTCGCCGAGCACTTCATCGAACAGGTCCGCGGCACCTCCCTCGGATGCATTCCCGGCACGAACTCGGAGGCCTGCCAATTCATTCCAGCCGCTCCGGGAGAAGGACAGTGGATGGTCTACAAGAGCGGAGCAGCTTCCGGCGACGACCACATGCTCTCGCCGGCGGGACCCGATCCCGACGGCCTGGACTCCGGTCTCTCGACCGAGATGCCCGCCAACATCCAGCGTATTTTCTGCATCCAGCATCGGTCGGCGTGGATCGTGGAGAATCAGGTGATGCGCCTGGACACCCGGGTTCTCTTTCCGAAAGGAACGACCGACATGATCGAATATGCCCAGTGTGGACTCGGCCTGATTCCCCCTTCGTTCAGCAATGATCCCCTGGAAGTCGGGCTCGTCACGCTCTCCACCTCCATCCCCATTCAACTGTTTTGAGGTCTCCTGACATGCGCTCTCGATGGACACATCTCCAGAATGCACGCGGCTTCACGATTGTGGAGTTGATGACGACGCTCTTCCTTGCCTTCATCATCACGTCCGCCGTCTACACGATGTATGACCAGAGCAGTCGGGCATATCAGACCCAGTTTCAATTCACGGAAGCCCATCGGCAGCTCCGCTTCTCCCTGGACCACATCCGATCGGACATCCGCCGAGCCGCGTTCCAGGCGAC
>CAVOCR010000285.1:0-4045 GCA_963694245.1 Myxococcota bacterium | reverse complement strand
CGACTGGAACGCAGGATCTGTCGCCTCGCCCCCTCGACGGTGGAGACACCCCCGACTCCATCACCGTGACGGAAAATGACCTCCAATGGCTGCTCCGACTCGACTCCGGCTATTCCCATGGGCTCTTCGCCGATCAGCGCGAGAATCGCTGGCGTGTTCTCCATAATCGCATCGCCCCCGGAGTCCCCATTCGCGCGGGAGGACTCGAGGGCGCACGGGTTCTCAACACATTCGCCTACACATGTGCCTTCTCCGCGTGTGCCGCGGCCGCTGGAGCGCACGCCACAAGCATCGATCTCTCGGCCCGATGGCTCGACTGGGGAAGACTGAACTTCACGCTCAATGGCCTCGATCCGGAGGAACACCTCTTCCTCAAAGGGGACGCGCTGCAGTGGCTCCCGCGCCTTCAGCGCCAGGGAAAGCGCCATGATCTCGTCATCCTCGATCCCCCGACGTTTGCACGCATGAAAGGGAAGCGAACCTTTCGGGCCGAACGGGATTTCGGAGACCTCATCGCCCTGGCGGCTCCACTGGTCGCGCCAGACGGGTGGATCCTCGCATCCACCAATGCCCAGCGCATTCGACCCGAAGCCTTCGAAGAAATGGCGAGAGAAACGTTGGCGAAATCGGGACATCCTCTCGAAGAACTCCACTTCACGACGCAACCCCCGGACTTCCCTGCCCACCCCGATCAACCCCTCCATCTCAAGACATTGTGGCTCCGACTGGGCGCTTCCCGCTCTGAAAAGTCCTGATTGCCCTCCCCCGGTGAGAGCGATATGCTCGCTCTCCAATGGAAACGTTTGTCCTTGCTGTAATTCGAAGACGTGTGGCCGTGCTCATCACGCTCGCAGCACTATGTCTCCTCTCCCTCTGGTCCCTGTCCCACGCCGAGGTCGGCTCCTCCATCGCACGCATGCTCCTCGGAGAATCTCCCGAGTATGACCGGTACATCACCCGAATCGACGATTTCGGAACCGACGAGGTCCTGGCCATCGGAATGGAGGTGGATGACGCCCTCTCCACTGACGTTCTCAACCGATTGGAGCGGGCCTCGCATCGACTGGAAGCGCATGGGGAAATCCGACGCGTGACGAGTCTCCTGGATGCGTTCCGGATTCAGAGCAGCGAGGACCGTTTCGAGGTCGAGACCTATGCCGACATCCTCCGATCCCACCCGGAGAAACGCGATGCCCTTCTGCAGGAAATGCGGGAAGACCCTCTCCTCGCGGGCCGCCTGATCGCAGACGACGGCCAGGCGATGCCCCTCCTCATCGAGCTCCATCCCGGGATCAAGACAGGTCGGAAGGAGGAGGATTCCGTCGTGTTCGTAGCGGAGTTTCTCGACATTCTCGTCGACGAGGGCTTCCCACGAGACACACTCCATCTCTCCGGAAATCCCGCGATGATCGCCGAGATGTTCCATCAGACCGTGTACTCGCTCAAGCGGATCTTCCCCTTGTCAGCGATCATCCTGCTCTTGACGGTCTTCCTCACCTTCCGACGCTTCTGGCCCGCGGCTCTTGCGATGATGACGGCGATGCTGGGGGTCCTTTTTTCGATGGGATTTGCCGTCGCGGTGGATCCCCATATCGATGTGATGCTCTCGGTGACGCCCGTGGTGATTCTCATCGTGGCGTTCTCTGATGTGATTCATCTCTGCAGCGCCTATCTGCTCGAACTCGACAATGGAAAGTCCAAGGACGCCGCGATTCTCAGTGCCTCCACCGACGTCGGTAGAGCCTGCCTCTACACATCGCTGACCACCTTCACGGGGTTTGTCGGAATGGCGCTCGTACCGACACCGGCCTTTCGACGCCTGGGGACGGTCCTCGGATTCGGCGTCGGCATCTCGCTTCTTCTCGCGGTGACACTGGTCCCGATCGCCTTTCATTACATGAAGACGCCCAGGCGATGGCGAACGGAGCGCAGAAGCCGGACGGATGAAGCCCTCGACCGCTGCCTGAACTGGTTGAACCGCTTCAGCACGGAGCGTGCGCCCTGGGTCCTGGTCGGATTCGCGATGAGCATCGTGGCCGCGGGAGTGGGGCTGTCCCAGCTTCACATCGACACCTCCCTGCAGGACCGTCTCGCGGACGACAACCGCCTCTCCATCGACTCGGAATGGTTCGGGGAACACTTCGGACAAGCCTATTATGTGGACCTCTACGTCGATACCACCGAGACGAAATTCACTCAGGCGTTGAATGCAAACGCTCCGCCGCCGACGGCTGAAGAAGACGAGGCCGGGGAAGACGCCCTGGAACTGAACTGGGGAGAAGAGGCCGAGGAGGCGAAAGCAACGACTACGCTCCAGGGGGAATGCGGAGGCCTGTGTGATCCGGAGTTCTTTGCGGCCCTCGCCACCCTGGAAGACAGGATCCGCCTGCACCCGGAGGTCAGCAATGTCACGTCCATCACGACCTTGATGACGACCCTCCACGACCGCTGGTCTCCCGCCGCGGACACCTCCCGGTTTCCTACGACGTCCTCTGGCCTCGCATCCCACATGTTTCTCTTCTCCACCGGCGCGCAGGACGCGGGCGGAGATCCGGGGCTGGACCGTCTCATGGACCCCGCACGCGACATTGCCCGACTCAGCATCCAGATCCAGTCGGACTGGATGCGATCCGCCTATGTGGTGGGAACCGAAATCGAGGAGATGGGTCGGGAGGTGCTCGATCCGGACGTTCAACTGGAGACGACGGGACTCCTGTATCTCCTCGGAGACTGGGTGGATGAGATCATCGAGGGACAGAAGCAGGGGGTTGGATTCACCTTCCTCGTCATCACGCTCATGATGATCTACGCCTTCCGCTCCCTCCGCGACGGGATCCTCACCATGATCCCCAATGTCTATCCCCTCCTGATTCTCGGAGCATTCCTTTCAGTCATGCATTCTCCCGTCGACTCGGACACCCTGGTTCTCGCCATGCTCGCGATCGGAATTGGAGTCGACGACACCATCCATTTCATGATGCGCTACCGCACCGAGGCCGCACGCTGCGCAAGCGCCGCCGAAGCGATCCGCAAGACCTTCGACTTCGCGGGGCGAGCCATCGTGATCACGACCGCGACCCTGGCGCTTGGATTCATCCCCTTTGGAACCAGTGATTACAACATCATCGCCATGTTCGGGACGCTTCTCCCCCTGACCCTCTTCGTGGCGCTTCTCGCGGATCTGATGCTGGTCCCCGCCATGATTCAAATGGGCTTGCTGACCTTCTCGGGGCAGAAGAAGGGCACAAGCCCCTCAGACGTTCACGCGGGGGGCGCCTGAATCAACTCCGCCGGCAGGTTCATCAGAACCTCGCTCCGGGTCGCATCGTCCCACGCGTGTGCGAGCATCAGCCATTTGTACTGACTGTCCCGCTTCCCGGCGCAGACCACGTCGTCGCGCTGACGGCGTGCGCTCCATCCAGCGCGCATGCGATGGACCTGCGGAAGATGCAGTCGGCCCGACTTCCGCTTCACGATGTATTCGCAATTGAGTTCACACAACGCGGAATCCAATGCCTCGACAAAATCGGTGAGTGAAGCGGTGTCATCGTGTTCCAGCTCCACGAGGAGGTCATACCGGCTCGCCCCCGCATCCGGAATCATCTGAATCTGAGAGACTGTCAGCCCCGTCTCGCTCTCCGCCTGCTCATAGGCGGCTGCGACCTGACCCACGTGAAGCTTCTCCCCCGTGATGTTGCTCATGTCGCGCCCCTTCCGAATGAACGCGACGATCGGCGCCTGACCATAGAAACCGCGAACCTCCACCACATCGTTGATGTCGTACCGGTAGAGCCCGCTGCAAGTGGTCAGGAGGATGTGATAGAAACCGCCTTCTTCCAGTTGGTGCGCGAGCAGAATCGCCGGATTCTCAGTGCCGCGCTCCTCCTCCCGAATGAACTCATAGAAATTGGTCCCGACCGTCAGGACCCCATTCGGCGTCTCGTCGTGCATCGGAAGTGACATGGTCGCTTCCGTCGCGCGGAAACCGAGATCCCGTCGGGGGACCTCCCCATAGAATTTTCGCAAGCGCCGGGCCTGCACACCC
>CAVOCR010000284.1:0-4068 GCA_963694245.1 Myxococcota bacterium | reverse complement strand
GGAGAGGGGTGAATTTCATGAGAATAGCGGCATTAGTGCTAGGATTGGCATTTCTCGGCGGCTTGGCGGGAGGGTGTACTGCCTACTCCGTACAGGCCCACGACACCAAGGAGGGCACCGTCTGGATTTCGGATGGCGCCTCGATCTGGCATTGCACCTCAAGCGGCAAGACCGCGATGTGCAAGCGCGTTCACAACTAGAGCAGGATAGGAGAAAGCCATGAAGAAACTGTTTTTTGTCCTGACCGTGCTCATGATGGGAGCGGCATCCATTGGATGCACGAGCATCGCGTCGCACCAAGGAACCAGCAACAACCACTGGGTCGTCCAGAACACGGGAATGGCCGTGATGGGGATGGGTCTGATCCTTGATTCTGAGATCTTCTACTGTCCGCCGAGCGGCGCCGCCTGTGTGAAGGCTGAGATCGAGTAACTTTCTGGCCCGGAGGCGTGGGCGAATGAGCCTGCGCCTCCGGCGCCCGAATTCCATGCATGAAATATCTGGAGGGGGAGCGATGCAGTGGTTCTTCTGCGCGTTGAGTGTGGTGATTTGTCTGGGCTGCAATGGAAGCAAGGGTGAGGACACTCCCCTGCGTCGCGAAATTCCTGCGAACGCTCATGAAGTGGAGTTGAGGTTCGATGCCGGAGAGTCCTTTCCGGCGCACGCGATCACTCTGCAATGGATGGGGGTGGCGCAACAATCGGAGGTTGTCCCTGTGGTCAGCGGGGCACTCCATGAGATGGCCGTCCAGTGCTTGACGCCTCAGCAATGGGCGATACCCGGTGGCCTGTTCTTCCAGGTCGATCTCGCACGCGCTGGAGTGGAAACAAACGCTTCCCTGACCCCCAGGGGACAACGATGCCTGGACGAAAAGTCAGGGGTGCTCGCCCAATCCCTCCGGGGCCTCCAAATCGAGAGGGCAATGGTTCGAATCTCCAGGAGGCAGCTCGGGGAGCCGCATCCCGGGGGCTCGCCCGACCTCCCATGAGAACTGGACTCCTTTGAGGTGGAACGCATGGTGTCCGCCGCGAAGATGAGCCCGGAGCGGCCCCGCACTTGGCGGAAGATACTCGTTATGGGAGAGAAGGTTCCACCCACCGCACATGACCAGGAGTCCGACCGATGATCCACGGTTCCCACGCCATCTTCACACTCGTCATCGGTCTGGTCGTGGGAGCGTGCGCGTCCTCGGACAAGGCGCCTGAAACGGAAGACTCCTCAGACAACCTTTCGCACTCTCTCCCGCGATGGGTCGTGCCCTCGGAGAACCTCCCCGTAACGCCCCTCGCCTCCAACAACAACGTGGACATCGTCGTTCACGACGGACGCCTCTTCCTCGCGTGGCGCACCGCCCCCTTTCATTTTGCGTCGCCGGCGACCCGCATGGAGGTGGTCTCTTCCACCGATGCCGGCGCCACATGGGATCACGAGTGCACCTTTGAACTCGGAACCGATGTGCGAGAACCTCGTCTCATCTCATTCCAGGGCACTCTCCAGATCCTGTTTTTCGAAGCCGGCGCGGATCCACTCACATTCGATCCCCGACGCATTCACCGAAGCTTCCGCGAGGACTTCGCTCGCTGGACGCCTCTGGAAGTTCTGCTGGATGAACCCGAGGTTCCCTGGGACATCAAGGAGCATGACGGAGCGCTGTGGATGACCTCCTATCGCGGGGAGCATTACGGCGAGGACCGCTTTGGAAACGTGGAGGTGCTCTTCAAGACGAGCACCGACGGCCTTCATTGGGACCTCGTCGAGGGAGCCCCTCATGTTCTCCTCGGTGGTTCGTCCGAAGTCGCCTTTGAATTCACGGAGAGCGGTGATCTCTGGGCGGTCACGCGCAATGAGGACGGTGATGTCACGGGAAAGGGGTCTCGGATATGTCACGCCACAGCCGAGGCGCTCAGCGAGTGGGACTGTACGAATCCCTCCGACCCCGAGCGCTACGATTCTCCTGAGATGTTTCGTCACGGCGATACGATGTACGTGGTTGCGCGACGGGACGTGGGGGGCCCCTACGGAGAAGACCCAGACATGCTGGCGTACTCAGGGAGACCCAAACGAACCGCCCTCTACCGCCTCGACACGGAGGCGCCCCGCCTGATCCACCTCCTCGATTTGCCGGGCGTTGGGGACACTGCGTTTCCCTCCATCATCCCGGGAAAGGACGGGACCTTTCTGCTGGCGAACTACACCTCGCCGTTCTCCACACCCGACATTTCCTGGCTCGAAGCCCAGCTCTCCCCCGAAGGGACACAGATCTATCTGCTGGATCTCTGCCTGGGATCGCCCTCAAGCACTTGCCGCGATGGCGTGCTCCATGAGGGCCTTGAGCGGAACGATTGACAAGACAGCGGCGTGGGTGCTCTCCATCTTCACGGGACACCCCAATCCCACAAGGTGGGCCTGATGCCAGCTTGCCGCGCAGACACACCAGCCATCCCCTGACTTGAGCCCTGGGAATCCGGAATCCGGGTGCGGAGTCATCAAGTCATTGCCGCGCAGGAGGAGGAACTCCAGAAAGGGTTCCGTCACCACCGCACAGACGGTGTGCGACCCATGATCCTGCGCATCCGTATTGCAACATCCATCGCGAAACCAGCCCGTGATCGGATCCAGCGAACAGGACTCCAAAGGGGCTCCAAGAACATTGAGCGCTGCCATCATGTCAAATCCTCCAGACACTTCACTGGGACATTGAACTGCGACCTCACAGACCGTCAGGAGATCGCGCGATTCCTTCGTTCGCAGCGCATGAAAGAGGCTGTGGGGGCTTCCATCAGGTCCGCGAAAGAGACCGCACCGTAGGGCATCCCCTGGCTCATTGTCGAGTTCCCCCACCGAAACTCCGCGTTGCGGAAAGACGTGGTCGCCGACAGACACGTGTGATAAGCCCGCTTCATGCCCGTGTTTGAATTCCCAGTGATGGATGAGGCCTTTTCCGAACGCGTTTCGGCGGCCGCTGAACTTCTCGAAGACGTGGTCGCTGATCGAGCCCTGCTCGTGCAGCTTCCCCCGGAAGACCGGGAGCGGCTCCTCAAAGCCGCGGGACGCGCCTCCAAGCCGGACCTTCCGGAGCGACGGGCCTACAACCGCGGGCGGCAGAAGCGAGCGAAGCAGCTGCAGCGTGCCGAGGACGAGGCGCGACTGGAGTCCACGGGAATTCGCAAGAAGCGGGCGGAAGAGGTCTTCAAGACACCGCTGCTCGCGCCCAACCGAGACGTCCTCCTGGAAGAGCGGACCGAACGCCCCTCCCCCCCGGAGTCGGTGCGTGTAAGCGAATCGCGGCACTGCTACGTATGCAAGGCCAGCTTCGACCGAATCCATCATTTCTACGACCAGATGTGCGGCCCGTGCGCGGAATTCAACTACGGAAAACGCTCCCAGACTGCAGACCTTCGGGGACGCACCGCCCTGATCACCGGCTCCCGGGTGAAAATCGGATACCAGGCGGCCATCCTCATGCTCAGAGCGGGCGCGCGTGTGGTCTGCACCACCCGTTTTCCGCGGGATGCCGCCGCACGGTATGCCCGAGAAGCAGACTTCGAGGACTGGCGGGATCGGCTCGAAATCTTCGGGACGGATTTGCGGCACACTCCCAGTGTGGAAGCACTCTGCGAGCACCTCGTGGGACATCTCGACCGGCTCGACTTTCTCATCAACAACGCGTGTCAGACGGTCCGGCGCCCCCCCAGCTTCTACCAGCATCTCCTGGGTGCTGAGATGGCGGATGCAGGAACTCCTTCCGCGGAGCAACGGGCCCTGCTCTCGTCCTACGAGGAACTCCGAGCCCAGGCAGCGGATCGGCTCCTCGCACCGGGCGACCCCACGAGCGCTGAGCGGGTAGTCGGCGCCCATGGCATCATCCACGCTCCCGCGCTCTCCCTTCTTCCGCTTCTTCCGGAGGACCTCCAGGAGGAAAACAAGGGGCTCTTCCCGGAAGGCCATCTTGACCAGGACCTGCAGCAGGTGGATCTCCGGGAAAAGAACAGCTGGCGGCTCCGACTGGACGAGGTCTCGACCGTCGAGTTGCTCGAAGTACACCTGGTCAATGCTGTCGCGCCCTAC
>CAVOCR010000283.1:0-4068 GCA_963694245.1 Myxococcota bacterium | reverse complement strand
TGGATCCCAGCGTGGTGAGTCTTGGGGAGGGAGAGTTTCAATTGTATTTTGCTGCCCGTCGTGAAGAGGCAGGCACAGAGGTTCGTGACCTCGGTGCAGTGATGGGCTCGTGTGCCCAGGGATGGGGAGATGTTCAGGAGGTGCTTCCACGAGGGTCGCAGGGAAGCTGGGACTCTGCGTGGGTCAGTCAGCCCCATGTATGGCGGGAGAACGCCTTGTGGAGGATGCTTTATGTGGGGGCAGCCTCGGATTCCGGCTCCGCAAAGTCTGCGGTCGGATACGCGAGCAGCGAAGATGGCTGGGTCTGGTCACGGGCGCCCAGCAACCCGGTGATTCAAAAGGAAGAGGGCTTCTGGGAAGTTCATGGCGTGGGTGGAGCGACGACGGCAGTGTTGGAGGATGGCTCCAGGGGAGTCTTCTACACCGGGTATCCGACAGACAAGCGTCCTCGCATCATTCGCCTTCAGCCTTCGACGTCTCCCCTCATTCCGTTGGACTGAGGATCTGCGCGACGAGGGCTTCTGCGCGTGCCCGATCCGGGAGTTCCCCTCGGAGCTGAGCGTCCTCGAGTTGTGAGAGGACCGCTTTGAAATGAGGCCCCGGTGTGTGGCCGAGCGCCATCAGATCGTGGCCCGTGATCCAGGGGGTCGGGCGCAGTTCTTCCGAAGAGATCTGATTGAGAAGCGCTCGGAGCTGTTTGACTCGAGGTTGAAGGATGCTGTCGGGATCCGGCAGCAACGCGCAATGATCCAACCTCTCGTGGGCCAGCGGATCCCGCCCCCATCGGATCCATGCGGCCTTGTCCGTCAGGTCCAGGGTGCATAGCGCTTCACGTGCGCTGACCCGGGATCGCATGCGCTCTGTATCGGCATTGGACATGCGAAGACGTCTCCCGAGCCCTTCGACGAGTGCGTCCTCCGCGTCTCGGAGGAGGAGGGCGAAGGCGGCGATGGCATCCCCCGGAGGAAGGGTGCAGAGGAGTTCGCTGTCTTCCGTGATGCGTGCGGCATCCCCCGAGAGTTCCGGGAGGACGAACACCCGGAGGCCCAGTTCGTTCAGAAGAGTGTAGCCCTCGCTTGCATTTCCTTCCGCGAGGGTACGCGTCAATTCATCACGGGTTCGTTCGGGGGAAACACTCTGAATGCTCGCGGCATCGGCCACGATGGCGGCGGCGGTGGTGTCATGAATCGCGAACCCGAATCGCGACGCAAAGCGTACGGCACGCAACATGCGCAGGCGATCTTCCGTGAAACGTTCGGAGGGTACCCCGATCGCTCGAATGCAACGGGCCTCGATGTCGGCGACTCCACCGACATGGTCGAGGACTTCGCCGGACAGTGGATCCATCAGGAGTCCGTTGATGGTGAAGTCCCGTCGCTGAACATCCTCTTCTGCGCTGACGAATTGCACACTGTCCGGGCGTCGACCATCCGAATAGCTCACGTCCGTGCGGAACGTCGTGACCTCGAACCCCTCGCCCCCGTAGCGGACCTGAATCACGCCAAATTGTGCGCCGATCGCGAGGGTTCGAGGGAAGAGGGCCTGGACCTGTTCGGGTGTGGCGCTTGTCGCGATGTCGTAGTCGTGGGGTGTCACGCCCATGATCTGATCTCGGACGCATCCGCCGGCGAAATAGGCCTCGTGACTCGCGCCTCGAAGCTTTGAGACCACGCTCGTCGCCTTTTCCACCAGGGGTCTGGTGTCAACTGGGCGCCGCTCGGTGGGTTCGGTCATGGGCCGCACATTATCATGGTCGTACAGGGCACGCGAGCGGTGCCCCGCTTCTGTCAGGGCGTGGGGATGAAGTCATCCCCGGGAAGGACTTCGAAGTCGTTGGGGAGAAGGTCCACATCCGTCACAGGACTTCCGGAGGTATGCTGAATCGTCGTGCATGCAGGATCGGTGCAGCCCACGTCGTCGATGTTTCCAGAGAATTCCACCGCGTTCAGCGCTGCTTTCGATTTCTCAAAGACAGCGCCGAATCGGTCGCAATCCAGGAGGGCCCCTCCTTGAACCAGGAGTGAACTCTGGATGCCGATCACCCCGGCGGAAGGCGGGCTTCCTTCCAATCCCGTCACACCAACAATCCTGTTGTCTGACAGGACCATTCCGAGAACGCCCGAGATGTGGATCCCCGCCACCTGAGTCCCTTCGATGACGTTTCGCGCGATCTGCGAGGGAGTGTCTCCGGAGGGAACCACGCTCGATGGAACACCGACATGGTCTCCTCGCGTCAGGATCCCCGGACCGGCCATGCCCGTGATTTCGCAGTTCGACACCGTGAATTCGGGGGTCTCATCCGGGAACATCACGCCGATGCTCTGAGGTGCGTCGGGCTCCGAGGAGATGAGGTTGTGCCTCACCTCCACGCCATTCCCCCCGGCCGGTTCGTCACCGGGGGCGTAGAGGACTCCGAAGTCTCCGTTGTCCTGGATGCGGTTGCCGACGAGGGTGGTTGTGCCGGCCCCGGCTCCGTGCACGACAACTCCTCCCTGGGTGTTTTCCCGGAGGGTGTTGTCGTGGATCGCCCCCGCTGCGCCGGAGAGTGCAATGCCAACGCTTTGATTCGAGTGAATCGTATTTTTCGTGAGAACGAAGTCCACGCTATCGGTCGCACAGACTCCGGCGCCGATGATGCTTCGGATCTCGTTGCCCGAGAGCGTTCCACCGGCTCCCCCAAGGAATCGGACGCCACATGCCGATCCCAGGGAGTTCCGGATGAGATTGCCTGCGATTTCGCATCCAGTTGCCTGCACATTCGTGAGTCGCACTCCATCGCTGCCCATCTGGGTGAGCTTGTTGCCCTGGATGCGCGTGTTCTCCGCGTTTCCTTCGAGATGAACGGCGATTCCGTTTCCACGAATTTCGAATCCTTCGACTCGCGCCCCGGGCATGTCGAGGAGGTGAACGGTCGCGTCGGCGGCTTCTCCGTGGAGGGTCACGCCGTTCTTTCCATCACAGACACCGGGGCCGAGGAGTGTGATGTTGGCGAGGTTGGCCAGCGTGATGCTCTCCCGATAGCTCGCTTCATTGCCCGCGATGGCGATGGTGTCCCCGTCTTGAGCGACTTCCAGGGCCTCCTGGATGCTTCCGTAGGGGGTTTCCTCCGTTCCATCTCCCTCCGGAAAGAGTGCCCAGTTGGCATCGACCAGGATCGCGCTCTCGTCCGCATCGTCGTGATAGCCCGAATTGTCCTTGTCCATGCAAGCCAATTGAACGGCAAAGGAGGGGCAGTTTGCGGTTGTGCAGGCGTTGGGACCGGTCGGCATTGGGACACAGGTGCCTCCCTCGTCCACAGTCAGACCCACGCAGAGCGCGGGTTCGGTCTCCACGATGTCTTCTCCATCGTCTCCGGCATCCTCCCCTGTGGTGGTGCTGGCGTCCGCAGTTTCCGTGTCATTGGGGGATTCGGATGTGGCATTTCCACCACATCCAGAAGAAAGAAGGACCATCAGGGCCCCAGGCAACATCCACTTGAGCATCGTTTACCTCAGCTTGAACGAGCGCGAAAGCATGCGCAGGGGGACTGTGTAGCGTCTGCGCTTCCAGTCTTCAAGAGAATAGCGCCCGATTCCATGGACTCAGCGGAGCTTTCCGAGGTGAATCAACGCCCAGTCCCGGATGATGGGCTCGGGGTTCTGCATGAGCATGCTTTCAAATGTTGCCCGGCTGATGGGGGTGCCTCGCTCCTGCGTAAGGGCGGTTTCGAGCGAACGGAGTTCTGCGAGATTTTCCTGAAGCACCAGGGAGGTGATCAGGGCCACGATGCGCGTCGCACGGAGCTGGATCGCGTGGGTCCATTCGGCGCTCTCCATCCCCATGGAGCCTTCGGGTGCGGCGAGCGCTTCTTGAAGGGCGGTTGAGAGCGAAGGGGGGCCTTTGAGATGATCCTGAGGTCTTTCTCCTGCGATCAGTCGGAGTCGGTATCTTCCACGGAGGACGTCGAGGAGATTGCGGGGCGAACGAAGAAGTCCGCGCGACAGTTGATTTCCGAGGGGTTGCGCCAACTCAGTGGGTTGAAGGGGGGGCACCGGTTCGGGCTTCTGGGGTTCGGGAACATGCTTTTGT
>CAVOCR010000282.1:0-4073 GCA_963694245.1 Myxococcota bacterium | reverse complement strand
TGTCCCGGAACTCCAGGACATGTCGCGTCGAACACCGATTGCGAAGACAACAACCCCGCGATTCATCCCGGCGCGGTGGAGGTGTGCGGGAATGCGATCGATGAAGATTGCGTGGGGGGATCGGAGACGGCATGTGGAGTCTCGGCGTGCTACCCCGGAGCGAATGACGATTGGAGCATGTGCGTGGATCTTGTGGATGCTGGAACGGTTGCGGGCCTTCCGGGCTATCAGTATCCCAACCCCAACGGCTCGCCCAGCGCCAGCCAGTACAAGAAGCCGGGTCATTATCTCGACCTGAGCGCCACGAGTCCGGACTTGAAGATCGCCAAGAATTTCATCCTGTCGGAGTTCATGAGCGCGGCCAAAGGGAAGTATGGAGTCTTTCAGCCGCACGCGGTCGAACGCTTGCAACAGGTCCGTGACATTCTGGGGAAGGCCCTGTTCATCACGAGCGGCTATCGTTCCCCGGGATACAACGAGGGCATCCCCGAGGCTTCGGGCTATTCCCGACACATGTATGGGGATGCGGTCGATTGTCATACGAATGGGGCGACTTCCCTCGCGGCGGTTCAGCAGGCGTGCGCCAATGCAGGCGTGAGCTGGTCGGCGGGTCCACCGGTGTACGAGTCTCATGTGCACTGCGATTGGAGAAACGAGACCCTCGACAGCAGCTTCTATGGGGCCCTGGGGGGCTGGATCTCCCCGGAATGGATGTCTCCGGCCCAGAGCGCAGACATTGCGATTGAACTCCTCTCTGGAGGGGACCGCCTCCGTCTCACGGCCGAACCCCACGGGTATGACGAGGGGATTCCCGTGACCCAATGGGTCATTGGAGGGCCAGGCGGAGTTCGTCTTCGGGAGGGGATGCGCGTTGAAATCGAACGGCCGGAGTCCGGAGTGTGGTGGGTGGATCTGGTCGTGGGGATGAACACGTCCGCGTCCCTCGGATTCGAACTCTAGGCGCTCTGGGCCACGATGATTCCAAGCGCTCCGACCATGGCGAGCGCGGCCCCCGCCCAATGTCGTTTGGAGAGCTTCTCCTTGAGGATGAGCGCGCCCAGCGCAAGAGTGAAGACAGTGGAGAGTTGGCAGAGGATTCCGGATACGGATGCCTCCGCATGTTTCATCCCCCCAATCCACAACAACATCGTGACATAGGTGCCGATGAACGCGGCAGGTCCGAGCGTGCGCCATGCACTCGGATCCGTGAGGATGGACATCACTTCACGCGCTCGAGGTCTCGCGAGGATCCACACGGCGAGGGCGCCCGTGCCAAAGACGAGGCGCGTCAAGCTCGCTTCCACGACGTGGCTCGTCTCCAGTGCGGGCTTGGCGAGGACGATCCCGAATCCCATCAGCGCCACACTCCCAATGCCCATCAGAAATCCACCTCCCAGTTCTTTTCGGGAGGAGGTGGTGGAGAGTTCCCCAGAGCCCGCAATCAGGACTCCGGCCACGACCGCGAGGGCGCCGATCCCGAACGCCATCGACAGGCGCTCGCCGAGGAGAAGTACGGAGAAGAGAACGACAAAGGGGGCATAGGCACACTCGATGATCCCCATGAATCCCGCCCCCACCCGTGAAAGAGAGGCAAAGAAGAGGGTGTCTGCGATGGCGATTCCACAGATGCCGCTGATGGCGAGTCGCGCCCAGTTCTCGGGACTCCTGTCGGGCCAGGGGATCTCGAGGGCGAGGGCAGTGGCGCCCAGTAGAATGATGGCGAGCACGTTCTTGAAGAGATTCGTGGCAGCGGGAGAGTGCGAGAGGGCCCGCTTGAACAGGACGACGGCGAGAGCCCACGACAGGGCGCTGCCGAGAGAAAGCGCTTCACCAAGCATGATTCACCGAGAGCAGGAGGCGGGCGCTAGCGCGTACTGGAACCTCGGAACTGATCGTCGCGATCCTTGAACAGGAAGTTCAAGGTTGTCAGCGAACCATAACAACGCGTGATGTACTGCTGATATTGAATCCGGCTTGCGTCATCGAGGTCCTTGTTGCCGTTGATCTTGGACTCGAGGACCCGGAGGCTGTCTCGAACTCCGATGATCTTTCGCATGAACTGGTCAATTGGGATTTCCTTGGACTGGGTGTTCACATCTCCGGGTTTGACCTCCACGGTCCCCCCCACAAAGCGATCGACCATCGTGACCTCGCTGAGTCCAAGGCTGTCCTCGATGGCTTCTTGTATCAGCGTTCTCAGGGTTCCTCGGTCCATGCTTTCTCCTTCCCAGTCTATCGGTTCAGCGTCACGTAGATTGCGTCTCTGTCGCCGTTCTTCAGCGCTCGGCCGGGGCGCGGGCGCGGGGCCACTGGCGCGTCTGCGGGTTCGCTTCTCCGGATGCCGCGTCGCCTCGAGGGGGGCCTCGAAGGGCCGCCGGCTCGTCGTGTTTCGTCGGCCATGGGCCTCCGCAACGGCGGGAACCGGCGCGTAGGCTTCGCAGATGAAGGTCATCGATGTGATGGAACCGGAACGCGCCTTGATGGGGCAGTGGCCGTAGGCCTCTTCTCCTCCCCCAAAATCGCAGACAAATTTGGTGCAACTGCCGCAACGACCCGTTTTGATTTCCCATGCGGCTTCGGTCATTGAAAGGTGGCTCCACGCGTTGCAGTGGCTGAAGTGTAGCGCAACGGCGAGGCCACGCAAGCGGGAGACGTCATGAATCATCTCCAGGTTCCCCGGGAGCCTCGGTTTCGGGGGCGGTGGCTGCGGGCACGTAACAGATTTCCAGGACAGTTCCCGAAGGGGGCAGGACGCCTGTCAATTCGACTAGATTCAGCCCATCGTCGTAACCCCATCCGTCGTTGTAAGGGAGCTTCTCCCCTTCTTGGAACACTTCCAGCGTGTAGACGAGGGGAATCTCGGACAGCGGGAACTGGGAGAGCGTGAGGGAGAGTTCCTCGCCGAGCTGAACGAAGAGCCAGTCCCATTCCGCGAAACAGAGATCAAAGAGCAGCCCGCCCGTCGTTTCCACCAGCCAGACGTAATCCTCCCCTTCCTCCTCGGTGCACCAGCTCTGCGCGAGTCCCAGGATGCCATGAAATTGGTAGTCCTCGTAGCCCGGTCGGTCCGTCAGGAATTGATGGAGGCTGGGGCCGCCGACTCCATTGGCGTTGTCGTCGGTGACCACGACAAAATGCCGGAGGCTGTTCGGACGAATGAAGGATTCGATGTCCGCGATGTTCGATTGGATTTTATCGAGGGCGTTGTGGCTTCCCACGACGCTGTCCACGGCATGGAATCGATCCCCATCCCCGCAGTTCGGCCCCGCCAGGGGTTCCGGGATGCAGAGCTTGTTTCCTTCCGAGAGACTCGCCACCACGATCACGTGGAAGTCGACGCTCAGTGTCGTGATGTAGGCGGCGAAGGCGTTCAGCTCGGATTGAATGGCCTGGATGCTTTCATCCATTGAACCGGATTGATCGACGGCGAACACGATGTCGACGGGGCGGGACTGCGTACCCACCTCAAAGGGTTCGCAGATTCGGGGCGCCCCGGGATTGCACGCGGCCCCCAGATCTTCGCAATCCGCGTTCTGACCCGCAGGAGAAATCGGCGGCCCGTCATATTGCCCGTTGGAGGCTTCGGGATCGTCGCCGGGGACGATCGGGTCCTCTCCCTCGGGGGAGGGGTCGGAATTCGGCAGGGGGAATTCGTTCGGGGAGTCGGGCTGGATTCCCCCGGATCCGGGCCCGCCAGTTCCTCCCAGGGCATCCGTGACGGGGGCGGCGTCGCCGCATGCGGCGAGATTCAGGAGGGCAAGGGCGGAGAGCAGGAGCAGGAGCAGGCGCAGGCGCATGATGAACTCAACTTGGAACGGGGTACTCAACTTGCAACGGGGTCAGCATCGGAACAGAGCCAATCTACCAGATTCAGAGGGGCGCGATCCACTCGGAATCCGAAGGGCCGTCCAGATCCCGACACTGTCTGGTTTCAATCGTCCGCCCCTCTCCCTCCAGAGCGGTCCGGAAAGCGCTGGAGAGGAGACGTTTGGGGGTGTTTTGGGCGCGCTCGCGTTTATGGATCGCGCCTTGCTTTGAAATAGGGTAGTTTCCCCACGCTGTCTGCTACGACT
>CAVOCR010000281.1:0-4082 GCA_963694245.1 Myxococcota bacterium | reverse complement strand
CGTTGAGGTCTTGAGGGCTCGGAATGCCGTTGGACAAATCGCTCAAATCGACGCGAAAGAGTTCGTTTGAAAGCGTGGAAAGAAACGCGATGTCCTCGTCGATGACCAGATGGGAACCCGGTATTTCCGTCCAGGTCACGAGTGTGGGCTGAGCCAGATCCGTGAGATCGTAGATCCGGAGTTCTGCAGTGGTGAGGACAGCGAGCAGTCCTGAAGACAGGAACTGGGCATTTTTCAGCAATGGGAAGGTCGTCGCGATCTTGGCGAGGGTGATGGAAGTGCCTTGCGGATCCACGAGAAGGGGGCCGATTCCGTGGACTCGAATCTCGGTTGAGGAGAGTCGTCGGACCATGCGCTCCGGGTGGACAGCGAGCAGGCTTCCGGGAAGATCAATCGTCAGGAGGCGTTGAGGATCCAGGGGATTGTGAGTGTCATGGCGTGCGGTGAACCCGATGGATTCGATCGCGCCGGTCACGGGATGCGTGATGGAACGATGACCGTCGACCCACAGGGTCTGGTTGGTTTTGACGACTCGCTGGACAGCTGTGGGCCCCCCGGTGGCGAAACCCGGGAGCAATGCAGCGGGATCCGAGGCATCGACGAGATGCACTCCCGGGGACCCCGTGGCTGCGAGAAGGAGCCAGTGTTCCAGGAGAGCGATCCGATTGGGGGCGGGAAACGTGGCGAGAGTGGCCACCTCCAATGGATTCAAGGGGTCGGTGACGTCGAACACATGGATTCCGGCAGGTCCCGGTGAGAGCAGGTGATCCTCCAGAAGCACGATATGCCCCGAGTGGGCGGGGAATGTACCTGATTGAAGGGCGTCGGGCGCACTCAGGGGATCCAGGGTGACGCCCCAGAGCGTGTTTTCGTCGCCGCCTGACACGTAGAGAATGTCTTCGATCATCCGAGGTGCGTGCAGGGGGGCTGGGCCGCCGATCTCCAGGAAGGAGAGGGTATTTTGAAGGGCGGTTTCAGGACCGACGCTCCAGGATTCAATCTCGAGACCGCCGCTGTTTCCGACGATGTGGAGGAGGTCGCCGTGTAGAACGGCGGCGACGTCATTGGATTCGAGAGCGGGCTCCACAAAAGCCACGGAGAGGGGGGCGAGCGGATCCGTGAAGTCGAGGAGATGAAAGCGCGTGTTCTTCTCAGCGCTCGTGACTGTGGCGATTGCTCGCATCGTGTCGTCCAGCTGGAAGCGCAGGAGGGTCTCTCCATCGGCGGACGACCATTGGGAGATCGGGAGCGGGCTCTCAGGGTTGGAGACGTCGAGAATGAGAAGCTCCGGGGTCTCAGCACCCGCGGAAGGAGAGGTCAAAAACAGCAGGTCTCCCGCGCTGAAGAGCTGTCCGTTCTGGGCAGGCGGTGCGGGAATGGAACCGACCCAGGCGAGTCCATCCTCCTCCGTGGGCGCGAGTCGGTGCAGTGATGTGGTCTCTCGAATCCAGACGTGGCCGCCAGCGAAGGCGATGTCGTGGACCGGTTCGGTCAGGGGGGGATCCAGGTGTGCGACATGCTGGAGCTGTGCTTCACATGCGCTTCCGCACATCGGCGAATTCAGCGTTTCGTGGAGGCATCCGACGTCCGCGTCGCAGAGATCGGTGGTGCAGGGGTCTCCGTCATCGCAGCCCCCCGCAAGGTGAACGCATCCTCCGTTGCTGTCGCAGACGTCCAGGGAGCAGGGGTCTCCATCTTCGCAGTCCTGGGGGGCCCCGGAAGTGCATGCGCCGTCCACGCAGAAATCCGCCACCGTACAGGGGTCTCCGTCCTCGCATTCGAGGTCGTTTGCCGGGGAGTGGAGGCATCCCGTTTCATCGCAGAGGTCCAGGGAGCACGCGTCTCCGTCGTCACAGTCCAGTGGGGTTCCGATGCATTCTGCGGCGAAGCAATGATCGTCGGTGGTGCAGAGGGTTCCATCATCACAGTCATCGGCATTGGGGGTGTTCGTGCATCCGATGCTGGAGTCGCAGGCATCGATGGTGCAGGGATTGAGGTCGTCGCACTCGGTGGCGGGACCGACCAGGCATTCGCCCTGGAGGCAGGCATCGTTGATGGTGCAGAGATCCCCGTCTTCACATGGAAGGTCGTCGGGCAGAAGCGTTTCGACGCAGCCCACGAGAGGGTCGCATTCGCTCAGGGTACAGGGCTCCTGCGCGCATTCGACGGGCGTGCCCTTGCACTCTCCATTCGTACACGTGTCGCCGTCCGTACAGAGGCTTCCGTCTTCGCAGGCAGCGTCCTCCTCGAGTGAAGTCGCCACGCAGGCGCCCTCGATGCATTCTTCCGGCACGCATGGATTTTCGGAGTCGCATTCGAGGGGGCTGCCCACGCAGTTTCCGAAGGCGCAACTGTCGTTCAACGTGCAGGGGTCTCCGTCCTCGCACACTGCGCCTTCTTCGAGGTTCAGGCAGGGATTGTCTTCTACGCTGTCTGTGGCCGTGGCGTCCTCGGAGATGTCCTCGGCAAAGTCCGGGGAGGAGGTGTCCGAGCACCCGAGTGGAAGAGCGAGGAGAAGAGCGGCCATGAAGAATCGGCCGAGAAGATGGAACATGGGGAGGAACTCCATTCCATTGCGCTGATTGATGCGCGTCAATTCAGGGGAGCGTGACGAGAGGTCGTGTCCCGTTTGCCGAGTGGCTTAGAGTCCACTGCATTCGTCGAAGATCGGCTGGCATACGGTGTCGATGCATCCCTGATCGGGGGTGAATCCGTTCAAGCAGTTGTCGACCACACAGGCACCCATGGCTCCATAGCACCCGGAGCATTCCGAGCTGAGCCCCGTGGCGTCCTGATAGCAGTCCGCGAAGCAGGCGTTCTTGTCGCCCGCCACAAAGCATCCTGCGCCACAATCGGTCCCGATGGATTCGATCCCGGAGGGGCCGATTTCCTGGATGATCCCGAGGTCTTCCGGATTGGTGCATGCACCCGGCGCCGGCTCCGGTTCTCCGGTCTCGTCTCCGGTCTCGTCTCCGGTCTCGTCTCCGGTCTCGTCTCCGGTCTCGTCTCCGGTTTCGGGGTTGGGTCCAATCACGGCACCAATGATGGTGTTTCCAGGCGTTCGGCTGGTTCCCAGCGGACTGATCTCGATTTTCAGATCGTCGATTTCCTCGAAGGCCCCGCTCAAATCGACCTCGGGAAGCGGAATGCCCCCAAATCCATCGCCGCTGAGACCTTCGAGGAGCGAGGGAATCAACGAGGTCTCGATCAATGTGGCCAGCAGAGGTTCGTAAGCGAGCATGTCGTCTTGTTGGACCGTGACTTCGAGCTGGACGGTCTCCACCTCTTCGAGGCCGAGGGAGATCATTCCATCCTCCGCGCCGATCGTCAGCGGCGCGGTGACGGCGACGTAGATGACCACGTCGAGAGGGCTGCCCGAAAAGTTCATGGTGGCGTCCATTCGCAAATCGCCGAGATGCATGCGGAGGACATCTCCCTCTCCACAATCACTCACCACGGGTGCAAGCATTCCGCTGATGTGCGCGACGAGATCGCTGACACCGAAGGTGGCGAGGTCGAAGTCTCCGAGCATGGACTCGTCGACGTCGAATTCGACCATTCCCCCCCTCCACGCGGAGAAGAGAATTTGATTGACCGCGTCGTCCGCGAGTCCGATTTCCATCGTGTCCAGGCCGGGGAGAATCATCTGGTGGATTTCGTCGCCACACCCGGTTCGGCTGAGAACGCCGAGACTTCCCCAGGGACTCAGGATTTCCGCGGGGAACGCGAGAGTGCGGAAAATCAGATCTCCATGGGTTTCGACGAAGTTGATTTGATCGAAGTCCGTGGTCAGCTGGATCGCGACATCCTCTCCTTCCGGATTGAAGGAGGGGATTCCAAATTCGAGATCGAACGCCAGTTGACTGAGCGTCTCGGCGATGTTCGGCGCGAGGATTGCGTCCACCTCGTCTCCCAGGATGCTTCCCAGCTCTCCCGCGAAGTCTCCGATCGCGGCGTTGATCTGGTCTTCGACGATTCCGTCGAAGAGCCCCGTGATGCCCCCTTCAGCGTCCACGTTGGAGACCTGGGCGTTGTTGATCTGGGCGTCGGCATCCACGACCTGGGCTTCCAGTTCATGGTTG
>CAVOCR010000280.1:0-4107 GCA_963694245.1 Myxococcota bacterium | reverse complement strand
AACTGGGGGTTCTCGCCAGTGGTTCAGGCGTGCAGGAAAAGGGGATTCAGAGGCAATGGGATCTCGTGGCCCCTCTCGATGTGAGCTCCGAGTGCGTCTGGGACATCCCGTGACGCGCTCGTGCCATTGACCCAGTCGCTGTCGGGGACGCATTCTAGGCTCATGAAGTCATTGCTCACCGATAGTCATGTCGTGATCACGGGTGCCTCTGCAGGCATTGGGCTCGAGTTCGCACGGCAGTGTGGATCCCGTGCACGCGTCCTTACGCTGGTTGCTCGGCGCACCGATCGATTGGAGGCTCTCGCGCTGGAGATCCGGGGGGCGCATCCAGAATGCAGGGTCCGGGTCGCGTCCTGTGATCTCCTGATGTCCGATGCCACGGATCGCATGCTCCGAGAGGCCGAGGCCGACGGAGGACCGATCGATGTTCTGATCAACAATGCCGGGTTTGGGGACGTGCGCTATTTTGACGAGGCTCCTCTCGACAAGCTCGAGCGGATGATCACGTTGAATGTCACCACCGTGACCCGGCTCGCACATGCGGTGCTTCCGGGGATGCTCGCCCGGGGGCGTGGTGGCCTCTTGAATGTGAGTTCCATTGCAGGACTGCACGCCATTCCGGGATATGCGGTCTACACGGGAACCAAACATTATGTGACCGCGTTGACGAAGGCTTTGCGAGTCGAGAACGCGGGACGGGGAGTGCATGTGACACAGCTGAATCCCGGTCCAGTGAAGACCGAGTTCATGGAGGTCGCCGAGATCCCTGCAGAGCGCGCCACCCCTCCACTGATGGAGATGAGCGCTTCACGGTGCGCACGGATTGGGCTGCAGGGTCTGGAGAAGAATCGGGCGGTGGTCGTGCCGGGTCTCTTGATGCGCATCAACCACCGTCTTCTACAGTGGGTCCCGGATTGTGTGATGCATTTCGTCTGGCGCCTTCTTCTTGTCCGCCTGGTCGGACATCGGCGGGCCATGAAGGAGGAGGAGAGATGAGCGAATCTCATTGGTTGAAACGTCGGCATTCGCTGGACGACTCGATCCTGCAATCAGCACTCGGCGGAGCGCTTCGCGGAAACGTCGATGACGCGGATCTGTTCTTCGAGAGCAGTCAATACGAGGGATTGCTTCTCGATGAGGGCGATGTTCAACGGACAAGCCTCAGTCATCGGGAGGGTGTGGGGGCACGGGTCTTGAGTGGGGAGAGAACGGGCTATGCGCACACCGACGAACTGGATCCCCGTCGCCTGAACGAGGCCGTCCGTACCGCCAATGCGATCGCTGAGCAGGGAAACGCCGATCAGAGCGTGTCGCTCTCGCAACGGCAGGGTCAGCGCGATCTCTATGCCGTGGGGACCTCTCCCATTCATGTCGCGCTCACGGACAAGATCGCGCTGCTGGACCGGATTGATATCGCGGCGCGTGGAACGGATCCACGGGTGAAGAACGTGACCGTGGACTTGAGCGTGGAGCACCGTTCCATCGTCATCGTCCGGGCGGATGGCTTGGTACTGCACGACGAACGGCCCCTGATGCGCATGATGATCACCTGTCTCGTTGAGGAGAATGGGAATCGACAGACCGGGCGGTCCGGGGGAGGAGGCAGGACCGAGTTTGGATTCTTCGTGGAGGACGGGCGCTGGGAGCGCTGGGTCGAAGAGGCGGTCCAACAGGCGGTTGTGAACCTGGATGCTGTCGAGGCTCCCGCAGGAAAGATGCCCGTGGTCCTCGGTCCGGGATGGCCCGGCGTGCTCCTGCATGAGGCCATTGGGCATCCGCTGGAAGGGGATTTCAATCGCAAGGGAACGAGCGCGTTCTGCGGAATGATCGGTCAGCGTGTCGCAACCGAACTCTGCACGGTCGTGGATGATGGGACACTCCCGGGTCTGCGGGGATCCTTGAACATCGATGATGAGGGGACGCCAACGGAGCAGACCGTGCTCATTGAGAAGGGGATTTTGAAGGGCTATCTCCACGATCGCCTCAATGCGCGTCTCATGGGGCATCAGACGACGGGCAATGGGCGTCGCCAGAGCTTCGGTCATGTGCCGATGCCTCGGATGACGAACACGTTCATGCTGGCGGGGGAAAGCGATCCGGCAGACATCCTGCGATCGGTGAAACGCGGAATCTACGCGGTCGGCTTCAACGGGGGGCAGGTGGAGACCGCCAGCGGACGCTTTGTCTTCACCGCGAATGAGGCCTATCTGATCGAAGATGGGAAGGTCACCGCTCCGATTCGGGGCGCGACGTTGATTGGCAATGGACCCGAGGTTCTCAAACACGTGTCGATGGTGGGTCATGACCTCGCCCTGGATGAGGGCGTCGGAACCTGTGGGAAGGATGGCCAATCGGTGCCCGTGGGGCTCGGCCTCCCCACGGTTCGCATTGACGAGATGACGGTCGGTGGGACGGCGGTGTGACCATGAGCACGACGATGCAGGAGAGTCTTGAACATGTGCTGGCGCGGGTCCGGGCCGCCGGTGCGGAGGGGGATGCCGTCGCTCTGGAGGGGGTCTCCACGACGGTGCGGGTTCGCCTGGGCGAAGTGGACCTTGTTTCGCAGTCCCGCGACAGGGGCATCGGTGTCCGCGTCTTCCACGGCGAACGCTCTGCAGTCGCTTCCACCTCGGATCTTCAATTTTCTGCGCTGGATGAACTCGTGGACGCGACGATGGGACGCGCCCAGTCCACGGCTGCAGTGGAACATGCCGGTCTGCCCGATGTCGCGCTCATGGGTGGGGGACCAGAGGGGCTCGCGCTCGAGGGGGCGGGGGAGAACCTGAGCGTGGAGGACGCCATTCAGATGGCCCGTGCCGCCGAAGAGTCGGCGTTGGCCGTCGACCCTCGTCTGACCCAGAGTTCAGGGGCCGAGGTCAGCTGGGGTCAGTCCACGCGAACATTCGGCACGTCGACGGGGTTCCAGGCCGCGTACACGGGGTCCATGCATTCTCTTCGGGTCACCCCTGTCGCCGACGTCGGTGGAGAATTGACGCGGGACAGCTGGGCCTCGGTTCGTCGTCATGCGGGGGATCTTGCCACGCCCGAGGAAGTCGGTCGCATTGCGGGCGAGCGCACCGCCTCTCGGATTGGTGCGACCACAGCGGAGACCTGCCGGGTTCCGGTGGTCTTCGACCCGCGTGCGGCCGGGAGATTGGCGGTCGCATTGGCGAATGCGTTGAACGGCTACAGCGTTCAGCGGGGCCAGTCCTTCCTGAAGGACCGCATCGGAGAGCGAATCGCCGTCCCCGGGTTTCATCTCTTTGATGACCCTCTGCTCGAGCGTGGTCTTGGCTCTCGACCCTTCGACGGGGAGGGGCTTCCCAGCCGTCGCAACGCCCTCATCGAGGACGGTGTGATTCAGAATTACCTGCTCGACACGTTCATGGGTCGGAAGCTGGGCCTTCCGAGCACCCATGCCGCACGGCGCGGGATCGCCGGTGCACCGACTGCAGGGACCACGAATCTGTGCATCGCACCCGGTAGCGCGTCCCCCGACGAGATCATTGGTTCCGTGCAGGATGGACTCTATGTCACGGAGATGTTTGGGTTTGGTGTCAATCCCACGACGGGCGACATCTCCCAGGGGGCGGCAGGTCTGTGGATTCGCGAGGGTCGGATTTCACATCCCGTCCAGGAGATCACGATTGCCGGGCATCTTCTCTCTCTCTTCGAATCGCTCGAAGCGATCGGCAATGATCCCCACCCGGAGTCCACGATTCGCACTCCGACGTTGAAGTTTGGCGAGATGACTGTCGGCGGCGGACAGGGATGAGTGGTGCCCCGCGTTCTCTGGTCGCACGCATCCTCTCGGCGGTGTGCCTTCTCCCTGTTGTGGGGCTGATGGGGGCCGCGGTGGGATTTGCCGAGGACCGGGTCTACATCCTGGGAATGGCGGCAGTGCTGGTCGGTGTCGGGGCCGGAGTGGCCGCTGGATTCCAACTCTATTTTTCAGGTCGGGGCGGTCGCCTGGTGACTGGACTGGTCCTCGCATGGACCTCTGTGGTGGCGATTGGGGGGCTTCATGGTGGGCGTCATCTCGTCGCTCGTGCCACCTTTGATCGAGTGGTGATGGAGGCGAGTCAGGAGGGGTTCATCCGAAGCGGT
>CAVOCR010000279.1:0-4126 GCA_963694245.1 Myxococcota bacterium | reverse complement strand
CTTTCCCGTCACGCTTCTATCGAGCACGGGGGTGATAATGGGATGATCTTCACTGACGAATGCATTGCCGCCGTCGACCTTCGCTCGTAAACGCAGCGCGAGTTCATCCCCCTCCGAGAAGGTGGAGGTGAACTCGACAACAATCTGTGAATTCAATTCATCTGTGAGATTCGTGACCTCCTCATAGAGCGAACCCGGGCCTCTTGCCCGCCGAAATGTCCCCCCGGATTCCACCGCGAGAATCTCCAGGCGCTCGAGTTCAAACCCCCGATCAGCCACATCACTCTCATAGGCGATTGCGTGGATACGGATCCCCGCCGCCCGTGCGAGCGCCAACCATTTCGAGGTCTTTTCTGCAAATCGCTTCTGCTCGGCGCCCAGAAACTGGTGCAGCTTCTGCTGCACGCATGTGCCGCGCTCCTCCTCCAGTTTCCGGGTGGCCTTTCCCGGCAACGCCTCGACACAATCACGCTGTTGAAACCGGAGCTTCGCGTCCTCTTCCGCGAGAAGATATCCATCCCGGCCATCACTGATGAGAATCAACACGCGCTGATCAAGGCCCTCTCCCTGCTGCACAAGCATCCGAAGAGCCTCCGCAAACGCCGGAAGCGGCTGCTCTTCTCGAGCGCCTGGGACCTGCTGGGGGGGATGCTCCGGCTGGACGTCCGGAAGCATCAACCGGATGCCGAAGAGGGTCGGATGGTATCCCCCGAAGTTCTGCATCTTCTCCACAATGCCGGCGAGAGACGCATGGCTGGAGACCAGGCCGCATGCCTCGACTCCGAGGTCCGCAAGCTCTCCATCCGTCACGGGAGCCGCATCACCGCGACCCGATCGCTCCTCCAACATCGCTCGACAGTCCGCATACCGATCGGAGAGGTTGCTCAACTCCCCCATCTTGCCGGCGGTCGGAATGTAGGTATGAATGTGATCGCCGTACCAGAGAACATTCGCCATGTCGGTTTCGGCCAACCCATCAAAAATCCCGGCGACACCCTTTCGTAGACTGGCATCCATCGCCGGCAAGCCAAGTGGGGACATGGCGGTACCGGGAGCCACGACCGCGACCCCCATCGTTCGTCCCGCCTTGGCACGGGCCAGAAGCGTCGCGTCCTCTGCGTTGACCGGAATGCCCTTGTTGAACAGCACGTTGGACTCTGGACGCTCTCGACCCTGACGACTCAAGATCTCCACCTCAGCGAGGCGCTCCAACGGGACCGGACGCAATTGCCGATCGAGGAAGGTGGCGAATACCCGCACCCGCGGGAAATCCGTCATGTCCACACGATCAATCTTCACCTGGGGGAAAATGGGATTGGCCGCAAGGTCCACACTCGACAAGAGCAGACTCAGCAAGAGTGGTAAAAGGAGAATGCGTCTCATCTCAGCAACCGAACCTGTACTCCCGCAAAAGAACCTCCACAGGTTCACTTCGCAGGATCCGTCCATCCGAATCTTCCGCTTCAACTCGATAGAGATACCGACCCGCGAGAAGATCCTCAAAAGGGTATTTGAGACACCATTCAGCATGTTCTCCCGGCGCAACCATCTGTTCGCCGAGCGTCCGTGGACCCGCAGGGGTCTCGACCTCCAAACGAACCCGAACCGGACCCGGGATTTCCTCTCCCAC
Source organism: Myxococcota bacterium (assembly GCA_963694245.1). Taxonomy (GTDB): domain Bacteria; phylum Myxococcota_A; class UBA9042; order JABWCM01; family JABWCM01; genus CAVOCR01. The sequence continues at coordinate 2,496 of CAVOCR010000279.1, read as the reverse complement.
GCGCAACATCCGACGGGCCTCAAACGCGGGGTCCCCGTCATCCCATTGGAGTGATTTCGAGGAACCGGGACCCTTCAGTCGCAAACCGACGCCCAGTGCGACCGCGCCTGCACCTGCGAGAACCCCTCGCCGTGAAACTCCCTGATTCTGCTTCTTCTTCGCACCCGACATCACGGGTCCCCTTGTACTTGCGTTGCCCCAATCTACCCCGTCCATCGCCGACACGCCAGTGGGTCTCTCAGGGGCTTCGAGTCGCCCCGGGCTTCAACGTTCGAAGCGACTCGATGCACGGCCCTGAGCGCTCTGCTGCCGGACTTCCCCGATGGGCCCATACTTCCACGCCCCCCGCGCAGAAGAGAGGAACCCACGGAAGCTCATTCAACCACCCCCGCACCATGAGCGCGGTAGGTGAAATCGCAAACACGGGAGCCACCTGCACGATCAGATCCACACCATGTTCCTCATGAAGCTGATGATTGAGCGCACGACGCCATTCAAACCACTGCCGAGACCCCTCTTTCTCGTCGACCTCGCCTTCGCGGAACGACGTCTCGAGAGATGCGCGGCGCGTATCGTCCATCACCAGAAACTCGCCCGCCGTCCCGAACGCGATCCGCGAATCGAACAGAGTGCGGGAATTCGGATGCAGGCGATGCAGGAGATAACCGCCCCATCCCGCCTGATTGTGAATCCGACCGGAGATGCCCTGAGTCTCCATGTAGTCCGTTGCTGCCTCCGGAAACTTTCCCGGATGAACGTCCTCGGAGAAGCGATTCATCTCCGCATGGCGGGGGAGAACGTACGTATACGCATCCACGACAAACACCCCGATCGCGCAGAGCGCCAGGACCCAGGTCAGACGCCCTGAAGTCTTTCTCAACGCAAGGACCACGAGCAGAGGCGCGAGCGCATGCCAGGCAAACCTCACCATCAACAGGGAGAAGATGCCCATGCCCGTCGCTGCGAACAACAGGGGTTTCCATCCAGCGAGGCGATTCTGCGACGACAGCACGTGCGCAATCGCGAGGATCCCACACACGACGACCAATGCGACCGCCAACCAGCCATGCATGCCCATTCCGCTCGTGAGATAATCACTCAATGGACCGTGCTCGGGAACGAACCGCTCCTGCATTCCAGGCATGGCATGGACGTCCAGGGCGGAGAGCGCCCCGGAGACGACGCCAGGGGTCAAGCCCATCACGAGAATGCAGACCCCCAGAACGATCCAGCCCTCCTTCTCGCGCCAACGAGCGATGACCACCGTTCCCATGAGCGCCACTCCCCACAAGGACGCCGGAGTGTGCAGAGACGCCCAGGCCATCATCAGGGGGGCAAGCCAGACCAGATCCACGAACTGCCAGCGCGGATGGGGCCTCGCGACACGAAGCAGCATCACCATCACGAAAAGAAAATGAAACACATGGGGGCGAACACGGATGCGATCCTCATACAGGACCAGCCCCAGAGCGACTGCAGCAACTGCCATCCAGACATCCCCGGAAATGCGCCGGGCCACGTGCGCAAACATCGCGAAACCGCACCCGATCGCCAGGGCATGCATCCCCCGCACGAGCCCCAGTCCCCCGAGGGAATGGAGACCGGCGACATAGAGTTCGTATCCTCCCTGAAAGGTGCTCCAGGGACGCTCGGGAAGGACAGCCGAGAGAATGTCGGTGACAGGGAGGCCATCCGTCCAGATGCTCCGACCCAATGCCAGATGCCACCAGATGTCCATGTCCCAGATCGGTCGAAAGGACCAGAACGCGACCAGGAGCCCGATCACCATCGGGAAAATCCAGGGGCGGAGCTTCATCAACAACAGCTGGCGACAAATTCGGGATGGGGGCGCGGGATGGTCTCAAGAGAGAGGAATGCATCCCCACCCACAACCTCGCGTGCCGCAGAGACCGCAGCATTCACATCATGAAGTTCACCGGTCAGAACAAAATAGCCCTTCCCGCCGAGACCCTGGCCCAGTCGCATTTGTACGAGCTGAACCTCCGCCGCCTTGCACGCCGCATCCGCAGCGAGAACGCTCGCTGTCACCGTATGGGTCTCCAGAATCGCCATCGCATCGATGTCCTCACCGGCCTCGGGGAACTCCCCGGCGATGGCCCGTGACACATCTTCATGAACCTGGGGCAGGAAGAGTTCATCGAGAAGCATCTCCCCCGCGTGACGCACCGCGGCGTCAAAGCTCTCTTCCACCTCCGCCACGCCACCGGCGATGATGATGAGATAATGCCCCGGACTGATCGGATGCGCGCTGCGCATGACGACCGGCGCCTTCTTCACGAGGGCGTCCACAGTGGTCATCCCACGAGCGATGCTGCGGGTTTCAATGAGAGCGAGAGCCGATGTGTCCTTCACGAACTCACACGATGCGGAAATGATCGACGAGGGTGCATCGACGGAAACGAGTAAAATGCCTTGCGGTCGTCAACCCCTCACCTGTGGGTCCCGCGATGGTCCAGCTGGTGTAGCCTTCACCCC
>CAVOCR010000278.1:0-4148 GCA_963694245.1 Myxococcota bacterium | reverse complement strand
CACGTGCGGCGCCATCGATGCTCTCGCCGAGTCCGGCATAGGTCTTGAGGAAGCGGGGTTTGAACCCATCGTTCATGCCGAGCATGTCGTAGCAGACGAGCACCTGTCCGTCGCATTCCACCCCCGCTCCGATCCCGATGGTGGGGATGGAGAGCTTCGAGGTGATGTGCTTTGCGAGAGCTCCCGGGACACATTCGAGCACCAGGGAGAAGCACCCGGCCGCCTCGAGGGCCAGGGCATCTTCGAGAAGGGATCGTGCGGCTTCTGCGGTTCGTCCCTGGGCCTTGAATCCGCCCAGCTGGTGAACCGACTGGGGTGTGAGTCCGATGTGGCCCATCACGGGAATTCCGGCCTCCACCAGGCGCCGCGCCGTCGGTGCAATCGTCACGCCCCCCTCGATTTTCACCGCATGAACGCGGCCTTCAGCGAGGAGTCGACTCGCGTTGCGCACGGCGTCGTCGGGAGTGATCTGGAATGTGCCGAAGGGCATGTCCCCGACCACGAGCGCACGCTTGGCGCCCCGGGCGACCGCCTGGCAGTGGTAGATCATGTGTTCGAGGGTCACGCCGAGCGTGGTCTCTTCGCCCTGGATGACCATTCCGAGCGAGTCTCCGACCAGCAATACATCCACGCCTGCCCTGTCGAGCAGATGGGAGAACGTGAAGTCGTAGGCGGTGACCATGGCGATGCGTTCGCCGCGGTCTTTCATGGCAGACAATGCCGTCGTGGTGACCTTCCTCATGGATAGGCTCCTCGAAGTGGCGATGGATGAAACAAAGAACGGACTTTCCGGATCGTCACGGGCGCACGCGCTCCATGCGATCGAGTGGAATCTAGCACGGGGATCTTCCATGGGTCACGAATAATCTTTGGGACTCATCCGTTCTTGGATGAAACCCTGCAGAATCTCCTTCGAAAACGGGACCGGGAGAAGGGTTTTCAGGGGACTGGGCTCGTTTGAATTCATTGACAGGGGAGGGTGCCTGCGGTACTGTCCGCCGTCGTTTCCCACAGGTGCTTTTGTACTGGAAATGATGTTTAGTTTCGGGGTGTTGGCGAACATTGCCCCCGAGGAGAGTCGTGATGTCGTTTGAAATGGGATTTTTGTGCGTCTATGCGTTCTTGTTGGTGGTCCTCAGCTTTTACGGTGGGCATCGCTATTTGATGGCGTATCTCTACTACCGTCATAAGAACCGGGTTCCTGTTCCAGTAGCCGAGTATGCGGCGGCGGATCTACCCCTGGTCACGGTGCAGCTGCCCATCTACAACGAGCAGTACGTGATCGAGCGCCTGATTGACGCTGTCTGCGAATTTGACTACCCCCGCGAGAAGATGGAGATCCAGGTGCTGGACGACTCCACGGACGAGACCTGCGCCGTGGCGAGCGACGCCGTGGATCGCATGCACGCGCTGGGACACGACATTGTCTACATTCATCGCTCGGATCGTTCCGGATACAAGGCGGGAGCCCTGGAAGCGGGAGCCGCGGTCGCAAAGGGCGAGTACATCGCCGTGTTTGACGCGGATTTCGTCCCCGAGGCCGATTTTCTGCAGCGGACCATTCATTTCTTCACGGATCCCAAGATCGCGATGGTTCAGACGCGCTGGGATCACATCAATCGCCGGTTCTCCCTCCTGACGCGTGCCCAGGCGATCATCCTCGACGGCCATTTCATCATGGAGTCCTGCGCCCGCAATCGTTCGGGGCGTTTCTTCAACTTCAATGGAACGGCGGGGATCTGGCGCAAGACGGCGATCACCGACGCGGGTGGCTGGCAGCATGACACTCTCACGGAAGACCTGGACCTGAGTTATCGTGCGCAGGTGCGGGGTTGGAACTTCGTGTTCTTGAAGGACACCGTCGCGCCTGCCGAGATTCCGGTGGAGATGAACGCCTTCAAGACCCAGCAGCATCGCTGGACGAAGGGTTCGATTCAGACGGGATTGAAGCTGTTGCCTTCGATTCTGCGCAGCGATCTCTCGTTCAAGGTGAAGATGGAGGCCTTCTTCCATCTCACGAACAACATCGCGTACGTGTTCATGGTCATGCTCTGTCTGATGATGCCCTTGAGCATTCCGATTCGCTCGCATTTCCGGGAGGATTGGCTCGGCTACATGGATCTTCCGGTATTCCTGCTGGCGACGGGCGCCATCGCGTTCTTCTACATGGCGGCCGAGCGCGAGGTCGGCATCGGCGTGAAGGAGCGCTTCAAGTACCTTCCGCTCGTGCTCTCCATGGGAGTCGGCATCTGCTTGAACAACGCGAAGGCTGTCATCGAGGCCCTGACCGGACACGAGACGGGCTTCGTTCGGACTCCGAAGTACCGGGTCGAGGAGAACGGAAAGAGCGATTGGAAGCATACGATGGCGAAGTACCACAAGAAGATGGACTGGCTTCCCTACGCGGAGCTTGCGCTCGGAATCTGGTTCACCGTTGCGGTCGTGGGCGTCTTCTATCTGGCGGCTGTCGAGGCGCAGTATGGACTGCTGATGGCGGTACCCTTCCTCGCTCTCTTTCAGTTCGGCTTCCTCTACATCTCCCTGCAGAGCATGTTCCAGACGCGCTCCGGTGGATTGATGGCAGCGTTTTCGAATCTCTTCGCGAGCTTCACGTCCACGCCCCGCGACTGAGCGACGGTCCCCGGACAGCGCTCTTCATTCCGCGGTCGTCGCGTGGAGCAGATATTCCACGTTTCCCTTCGTTCCCGTGATGGGGCTCTCCATGGTTCCCTGAACGGTCCATCCGAGCCGCTCTGCGAGCGCCACGGCATCGGTCAGGGCGCGCTCGCGGGCGGCGACATCCCGGACGATTCCACCCTTTCCGACATCGGCACGACCGACCTCGAACTGGGGTTTCACGAGGGTGACGATGTCTCCGGGATGCTGCATGACCTCATTCGCCACGGGAAGGATCAGTTTCAGGGAGATGAAGGAGACGTCGCAGACGATGAGAGTGGGGTGAGCGGCGTGGACGATCTCCCAGGCGGGGAGTTCGCGCAGCTTTCGAAAGTTCACGCGTTCGAGAACTGTGACGCGTTCGTCGTTTCTCAGTTTCCAGACGAGCTGGTTGTATCCCACATCCACCGCGAGAACCCGCGCCGCCCCGTGGTGAAGGAGCACATCGGTGAATCCCCCGGTGCTGGCTCCGATGTCGAGCGCTGTACGATCGGTCGGGTCGACCCCGAACTCTTCGAGGGCTCCTTGAAGCTTCAATCCTCCGCGGGAAACCCAGGGGATGGGGTTTTCCAGGATCTGGATGCGGGCGTCGGAGGCGACCTGTGTCCCGGGTTTGTCGGAGGGGGCGTCGTTGACGCGCACCACCCCCGCACGGATGAGGACCTGGGCGCGCTCTCGGCTCGGCGCGAGTTCACGCGTGACGAGAAGGACATCGAGGCGCTCCCGTGTGCTCACTCGTTGTCCTGCCCGCTGTCGAAGGGGATGGTCTCGTTCTCACCAGCCATGAGGAGCTCGACGCGTTTCTCCGCTGCGGCGAGCCGATCCCCGCCCTGGTGGGCCAGTCCCATCCCTTTTTCGAACGCAGCGAGTGATTCCTCAAGGGAGAGTTCGCCCTCTTCGAGCTGTTTGACAAGGCCCTCAAGCTGTTCGAGGATGCTTTCAAACGGGATCTGTTCGTTCGTGTCCGAGTCGGCGTTCTTGGCGCTCATTGGGGCCTCCAGGCGTGCGACGGGCCGAGTATAGGAGGCCGACGTGAAGTTGTCACTGGCGCGATGCCTGCTCCTGGGAGTCTTCCTTGTCGGAGGCTGTACCGAGAGCCCCCCCTCCGTTCCGGACATCTCCAAATCCAAGTCGATCGACGGGTCGGATGCCATGCTTCAGCACCTCGCCGTGTTTCGGAAGGCCGTGATGACGGATGAGGGAGCGATTGAGGCGGAGGCGGAGAATCATGGGAGCGCAAGAGAGGTCTTCACCCGCCTTGGCCGCCTTCGGGAGGCGCACAACGTGGGAGGCCGTATTCCAGCTGCGCCGGAAGCGGATGTGCTGGTCGAGCAGGTGAAGGCCCATTGTCTGAAAGTGGGTGTGAAGTGCACCGGGATCCGTGCAGTGGCGCGGGAGGTGGCTCCGCGCTCTGTCCCGAAGGAGCTCGTGGGAGCCGGCAGGGTCGACTATACGGAGGAGATGCTCCGTGG
>CAVOCR010000277.1:0-4161 GCA_963694245.1 Myxococcota bacterium | reverse complement strand
GTGGCGTTGTGCGAGACGGAAGCGTCGGGGAGTTTCTGCGTCGACATGGGGGATGACGGGAAGGCTCATTTCGACGGAGGGGTGGCGACCACTCCATCCGCTTCTTCCGTCCTCGGTGATCTCCCGGAAGCCTTGTTCCGAGAGACGCTCCCAGGCTCCGTGAGCGTCTCGTCGGTGGATGGGACGATCATGGAGAAGCGTTCGGTACACGTTCTCGGAGATCTTCCAGGTCTGGGATCTGGCGGTTCGGAGGTCCGGGAGATCCGTGGGGAGCGGAGCATTTCGCTCGTCGGAAGGGGGTTCAGGAGTGTCCGAGGCAAGGGGCGCTTCCTCGGCGGGGGATTCTGCGAGCGCAGAGCCGCCTGCCGGCATGCCTGCCAGCATCGTCGTCAGCAAGAGTGGGAGGATTCGTCTCACCATCTCCGTTCGTTCCACTCCCTCGTGCGAGCCCACGCGCGCGAGAAGAAAAGCGCGGAGTCCCTCTCCCGCGCCCTTGTTTCTCCACGTTTTTCCCCAGGTCGGAGGCTGGAAGGAGCGTGTGCTCGCTTCGAGCCCCTTTCACAGGGAAGTGCATTGGATTCTGTCGACCGGATGAAGAATAGCAGAGGTCTCTGTCTCGAGAAAATAAATGGGTGGCAGTGATGCGATCCGTGGAAGCGGATGATCCGTGCGAATGCGGAGAAGAGGGCTCGGTTCAGGAGTGGAGGCCGTGGAGAGGCTCAGGGGCAGCCGAATTCGTCGCTCCCATCCGCACAGTCCGAGAGGCCGTCGCATTGGGCGAATATGGAGATGCAGGCTCCGTCGAGACATTGAATCTGATCGGGTTGGCAGGGGTTGGCGCTGCACTCGATTTCATCCAGGCCGCTTGCGCAGTCGGGGACGCCGTCACAGATCCAGAAGGGGGGGATGCATCCGCCGTCTCCGCAATCGAACTCATCTCCCTCGCATTCTCCCGGGGCGCAGAGGAGTTCATCGGAGCCGTCCGCACAATCCGCGACTCCATTGCACTGGGCTCCTGTGGGAACACAGTCGGCGTTGGCGCAGGTGAATTCCAGGGGAGTGCACTCGCCGCCATTGCACCCGTCCTCATCGGCTCCATCCGAGCAATGGGCGATTCCGTCGCAGACCATGAAGCTCAACAGGCAGATCTGATCCGCCGTGCATTTGAACTCGCCCGGGGCGCATCCCACGCCTCCGCAGCTGGCCTCGTCCCAGGCGTTCGGACAGTCCGGAAATCCGTCACACGCCCAGCTCGCGGCAATGCAGCTGCCCTCTCCACAGGCGAATTCGTTCGCTCCGCAGGCTTCGGTGGCGCATTCGGTCTCATCGGAGGAATCGAGGCAGTGGGGAAGCGTGTCGCATTCCAGGGCCGCGTCGATGCATTGACCATTGGCGCAGGCGAAATCGCTCGCGGTGCAGATCTGCGCCTCACAATCCCCTCCATCCCATCCCGTGATGCCGCAGTCGAGGAGCAGGTCGCAGGTGTCATCCCCCAGCCAGTTGATCGGAGTGCAGGTGCCCATGCAGTTGTCGACATGCGCGGGCCCGCACCCCTGGGAACCACTGCTGCATCCGAATTCGGCTGCTTCGTCCGCGCCCTCCAGGCAGTCTGCGATGCCATCGCAGACGGCGGCGTTCGTGATGCAGTCTCCGTTGGGACAGGTGAACTCCTGGGGACTGCATGGGAGTCCGCATCCCTGCTCATCCGAGGCGTCCGGGCAGGCTGGGCTGCCGTCACACACCTGCTGTCCGGGAATGCAGAGGCCATTGCCGCAGTCGAATTCGGTGGGAGCGCATCCGCCATTTTCGCAATTGAATTCGTCGGAGCCGTCTCCGCAGTCCGTGAGGTCGTCGCAGACGAGCGTGTCGGCGATGCATCCACCCTGCTGACAGGCGAAGAAGCCCGGTTCGCATCCGCCGGGATCCGATTCGCAGCTGCTGGGCAGCTCGTCGGAGGCGTCTCCGCAGTCGTTGAATCCATCGCAGAGCGCCTCGAGAGGAATGCAGGAACCACTCGGACACGTGTGTTCAACTCCTGGGAAGCAGGGCCCGGTCGGCATGTCGCAGTCTCCCGCATCGTAGTTGAACGCGATGCAGTTGAAGTCTGCGCCGCCCGGCGCGGTTCCGTCATCGCACAGAGCATCGCCGATGACGTTGATGGAGGCGCATTGTCCCCCGCAGTCGACGGCTTCTCCCGGACCGCAGAGGAGGTCTCCGCAAAGGAAGGGGTCCTCATCGGATCCATCAGCGCAGTCGGGGGTTCCATCGCATTGAGTTCCGGCGGGGAAACACCCGCCGGTGGTGCATGCGAGCTGCCCGCCAGGACAGCCTCCCGTCATGCAGTCTCCTCCGTCCCAGCCGTGCTCCTCGCAGTTCGCGTTTTCATCGCATGTGCCGTCCCCGATCCAGTCGATGAACACGCAGAGATCCTCGTCGCATCCCGGCATCTGGGAGGGGGGGCAGGCATCGTCACAGAGCGCGGGGTCCTCGTCGCTGTTGTCCGCACAGTCGACGAAATCGTCGCAGATGGAGAGGAAGCCGACGCAGGTTCCGTCTCCGCAGAGGTGATCCGGGGGGGAGCAATCGGGGAGATCACAGCCGTCCGGAATGCCGTTTCCGTTGTCGTCGAGGGTATCGTCCGATCCCGGGCACACGTCGACGTCCCCGCAGACGCCGTCGTTGTCGACATCATCCAGGGGATCGTAGGGGCAGGGATCGCAGGAATCGGCGACTCCGTCCGCATCCGAGTCGGGGAGGAGCTGACAGGGGTCGACCTCCTCTTCGCATTCGTTGTGGCATCCATCCTGATCGGTGTCGATGTCGTCGGACAATGGCGCCCCGAGGGCGAGCTGAATGACGATGAGCACATCCGTGACGGTGGTCTCTCCATCACAGCTCAGATCGGCGGCGTCCGGCTCCTCTTCGGCGCAGTCCGGGGTGTCATCGTCTTCTGCGAGTTCTGCCAGCGCGACCAGGATGCAGCATTGGACATCCGAGACGTTCGTGACGTTGGAGACATTGATGTCGCCGGGGATCTCCAGACATTGCGCCCAGGTTGTCGAGGGGAGCGCGAGGGAGATGAGGGCTGCGAGGAACACGGTTCCCCATGAGCATTGAAAACGCATGGGCGCCTCCGCAGATGGTCAGTCAATCTGGCGCTCTGAGGATAGCGTCACAGGGGAAGCAGACACAAATGAGAAATCAAGGAGTCAGGAGGGAGGTCGGAGCGCGATGTTGTCGATCAGTCGCGCGCCTCCAAATTGAACCGCGACGAGGGCCCTCGCTTCGTGCCCGAGATTCTCAAGCGATTCCAGGGTCTCGGAGTCGACCACCGCGATGTAGTCGACCTGACCGCCGCTGGATGTGATTCGGCTCTTCAGCGCTCCGAGGATCCGGTCGACATCCTGCTCCCCATTGGCGACGAGGGTTGCGGCCGCTTGAAGTGCCTGGTTCAAGGAGAGCGCCTGGGCTCTCTCGTCGGGGGAGAGGTATTGATTGCGGGAGGAGAGCGCGAGTCCGTCGGTCTCTCGCACCGTGGGGACTCCGACCACGCGGATGGGCAGAAGGAGGTCCTTCACCATGCGACGAATCACCTGGAGCTGTTGATAGTCCTTCTCTCCAAAGACCACGACGTCAGGTCCCACGGCGTTGAAGAGCTTGGAGCATACGGTCGCGACGCCCTGGAAATGGATGGGTCGCGCGAGTCCACAGAGATGCTGGGGGAGTTCGGAGAGCATGACCACGGTCTGATCTCCGGGGGGGTAGAGCGCCTCTTCCGTGGGGAGGAACACGAGGTCGACACCGGCGCCCTCCAGTTTCGCGCAGTCCGCGTCCTCCATCCGTGGATATGCAGTCAGATCCTCGCCGGGGCCAAACTGGGAGGGATTCACGAAGATGCTCACGACCACGCGGTCGGCTTCCGCTTTCGCTCGCTTCACCAGCGCGAGGTGTCCTTCGTGGAGACAGCCCATGGTCGGAACGAACGCGAGGGTGTCTCCCTGGCGTCGGAAGGTGGCGGTCGCTTCTCGGAGCTCGGCGACCGTGGAGACCTGTCTCATCCCGAGCGTCCATAGAGTGGAATGGGCTCGTCGCACGTGGGCTCTTCCCCGAGGTCGAGTGCGTCGTTCAGGGTGTGTTCCTCTGCGGGAAACAGGCCCTTTC
>CAVOCR010000276.1:0-4162 GCA_963694245.1 Myxococcota bacterium | reverse complement strand
CGTTGGATGTTCCCATGTTCTTGTGGGACATTCGGAACGTCGTCATGTCTTTGGAGATGATGATGTCGCCGTGAATGCGAGATTGCATGCGGTCGTTGCGGAAGGAATGGTTCCTGTGTTCTGTATTGGAGAGACTCAGACCGAGCGTCGTGCGGGTCAAACCAATGAACGGATCAGTCGCCAGTTGGAAGATGGACTGCGGGGCATTGATGCGGAGCAGATGGTCTCGATGGTGATGGCTTATGAGCCTGTCTGGGCCATTGGAACCGGGGATACGGCGACCCCGGGTCAAGCTCAGGATGTACATGCGTTCATTCGAGAGTGGATCGACCATCAATACGGGGAATCAGTTGCCAATGCTGTTCGAATTCAGTATGGGGGCAGCGTGAAGCCGGACAATGTGGATGCCCTGATGGGATGTCCGGACATTGACGGTGCTCTGGTCGGTGGCGCCAGTTTGAAGCCCGAGTCATTTGTACGAATTGTGAAGTTTGAGAGATAGCGAGACATTGGAGAAGTTGCCGCGAGGGCGGGGACTTCCATGGAGGCGAAGATGCTCTATACATTCCTGGTTGTGCTCCACATTTGCGTGAGCTTGTTCCTGATTCTTGTCGTGCTTCTCCAGTCGGGGAAAGGCGGGGGAATGGGCGTGTTCGGTGGTGGTGGAGGTGGCGGCGCCGTGTTCGGTGGACGCGGTGGCGGAGATTTCCTGAGCAAGCTCACGACCTTTGCGGCGGCTGGATTCATGGTGTTGTCCATCATCCTGGCTCGTTTCTCAATTGATGATACGGCCGTGAAGATGCAGGAGGCGCAAGCTGCTGTGGAAGAAGCGGCGGCGGCGGAAGCGGCTCCAGCGGAAGCGGCGGCGGCGGAAGCGGCTCCAGCGGAAGCAGCGGCGGCGGAAGCGGCTCCAGCGGAAGCAGCGGCGGCGGAAGCGGCTCCAGCGGAAGCAGCGGCGGCGGAAGCGGCTCCAGCGGAGGCGGCTCCGACGGAAGCGGCTCCGGCGGAACCGGTTCCAACACAATAGAATCAAACCCATCGCACTGATTCGGTTGACACGTTGAGGTGCACTGGGTAAAACCCCGATCGGTTCGAATGCGCGAGAATGGCGGAATTGGTAGACGCGCATGGTTGAGGGCCATGTGGCCTTTTTGGCTGTGGGGGTTCGACTCCCCCTTCTCGCACCCTCTTTCTATTTCACATCGAAATGGACCAGCCCTGGCGCTCATTCTTTTGGGAATGAGCGTCATGGGTGGGTGTGCGTCTTCTCCGTCCGAGGAGATGACAGAACTCCTGCAGGCGTCTTCGTCAGGTGAGTTCGACCGATTCTGCACACATTTTACCGCTGATTCTTGCGCGGTGTTGCGTGGGCTTCGGGGTGTGGAAGGGGCGGAGAATGCGTTCTTTGATCTTCCGAAGAGTGGCGGGGATGTTCCGCGGATTCTCAAGGTGGAGCAGAAGAGCGGAGCCGGATTCCATCGCACGGATCAAGGAACATTGCAGCGCACGGATCTGGCGATCGTGTTTGTGGAGCTCCAGGGGGACGTGGTTCCTTTCCCGATGATTCAGGAGCGGGGTCGATGGCGGATCGATCTCTTCACGCTCAAGACCCAGTGGTCCATGCTGGGTCGTCTTGGAACTCTCCCGGATACGGCCTTCTCTCTACCGAATTGACCTCCTTTCAGGCGAGGGCTAGAGTTTCCCAATGCGCTGGTTTCAACGAATTCTCCTGGGGATCGCGACGTTGTCGATGATCGGTTCTTTCGGATGTCGGCAGACTCCGTCAGAGGTGTATCTTGAGGCGCGCACGGCCGCCGAATCGGAAGATGTGGAGGCCTTTCTTCCTCATTTCACCCGTTGGTCGCAGAGCTTGCTAGGGGGCTTTGCGGAGGTGTTGGATGAGAGTCGGAGACGGCTGGAATATGTGCGCTCTCCCCTGGAAATTCATGAATTTGGAGAGGTGACGAACGAGACGATCACGGAAGATCTCGCGATCCTTGAACTGTCGGGTTCGAGCGAATCGGTGATACTGGTGGTCGAGGAAGGGGTCTGGCGAATCGATGCCCTTCGACTCGCGAGTTTCTGGGAGCCGATTCGATGAAGAAGATTCTCGTCGCCCTCGTGATCGGAGCGCTCTTGTTTGGAGCGTGGTGGGCCTGGGACCGTCACGTCATGACGTTGACCCCGGAACAGTCCTACCAACGCACCATGAGCGCTGCTCGTCTTGGAGATGAAGGAGCGTTTGTAGGGGGCTTCACGGCAGATAGCCAGCCCTTGATGCGGTCTCTTCTCGCGCTTGCACGCAATTATCCCTTTGTGCAGGAAGACCCCTATCGCCGTCTTGTGATGGTGGATGTCGTGGACGTTCAGGTGAACGGTGATTCGGCGGAGCTCATGATTCAGCAGCGCAACCGGGAGTCGACGGTTCCCATGCTGCTGGAAGACGGTGCATGGCGAATTGATGCGTTTGCTTTGGAAGATGCGTTTGGAAAGCGGCGATGACAGAGGCTGATGGGGGCGTGGTGGTCATTCAAGTGGATCGTGTCGAAGGAAGCTGGGCGGTTGTTCTCGAGGGAGATGCGGAGTTTCAGATTCCCTCTCATTGGCTGCCAGAGGGCGCCGGCGAAGGCAGCATCCTTCAGGTGGAGTTCCGACACGACGTTCGCGCCGAGACGGATCTGTCCGAACGGGTTTCAGGAAGTCTCGATCGCTTGAAGTTGACGGATGATGAGGGTGACTTTTCGCTTTGATCTCCAGTCGGGAGACTCGTGATGTCGGATGAAGATGTTCGAGAACTGCGCTTGTTGTTCACCACGGGCGTGTGGGAGCGATGGGTCGCAGTGGACTCTTCCGGTGGTCGTCATCTTGTGACTCGGATACCCAGCTCGCTGGTGGATGACTCCGAAGCCTCCATTCAGCAGGCCTTGAGTGCTCTTCGTCCTTTTCAGGAGGTGCGGTCTCCCTGTCTGCCAGTGCTCCTGGGGATGTCCGCGTCTTCGGAAGAAGAACTCGAATTCTTTCACAAGATGCCTTTTGGCGGTTCTCTTGCGGATCTCATGGACCAGTCGGGGCCCTTGCGGATTCCTCTCGCAGGAGCATTGGCATGGAGACTCGCGAACGCCCTGGATGCGCTTCACGCGGCCGGTCTTCATCATGGCTCTCTCGCCCTGGACAAGGTCCTTTTGTCTCGGGATTGTGAACTGGTGATTTTGGATGCGGCGCTCGTGACGGGGTGCATGGCGATGCATCCGACCCTTCGATTTCCAGATTCTCGCTGGGAGCACGTTCATCCTCATCCCACATTTACAGCGCCAGAGCTGATCGCGGATGACATGGGCTTGAGCGTCGCTTCTGATGTGTTCGCATTGGCGGTGATGGTCGCGTCTTTGCTCATGGCGAGAAGTCCTTTCAGTGGCAACACGTCTTTTGCGATTCACGCATCCATTCAGCGAGGCAGTCATACGCTGGCCTCCGATCTGGCGGGTCTGCTGGAGGCACCGGCTGTGATGGCCTTGAGGGCGGGAATGAGTGCGGATCCACAAGCGCGCCCGACCCGTGCTTCAGCGTTGGTCACGGCTGTTTTCGGGCCCGAAGAGGCGCAAGCAGATCTCGCTCTCGCGGCGGCCTATTGTGGGCGTCACCTGAGTGCGTGGAATCACGATGCGCGGATTGGTGCCCACGAGGATTCCGAGAGTCTTCCGGGGGGCCCGAGGGCGTTGAGTCGACGGGATCGCTTGAGAGCAGCCACTCTGACTCTCGACAGTTCTCGAAAGTCTTCCAAGTCTTCCTTGTTTTTGGAGCATCCCAAGTTGATTCGTGCGGTTCTTGGAATTGTTGCGGGCCTTGTCATGCTCTCGGTTCTTCTCTCGCAATGAGTCGTTCGGTTCCAACTCATCGCGGGACCGAGCTTGCGTCTGGAGTCTCTTTTCTTTCAAGCTAGGGACGCGGAAGGGCGATGTGTGGTTGAACCCCTTCCCACTTTTGATGCGTGGGAGAACTCTGTTGCGTGCGCTGGAGAGTGTTCATTTCGTAGGAAGCTGGAGAGAACAGGTGACGACAGCAGAGAAAACGCGCAGTCAAGACGAGGATTCATTTCCGTCGTTTCGGGGAACCTCCATCGAAATCATTCGGATGGCAGGGGACCCGGATTGTCCGCATTCGC
>CAVOCR010000275.1:0-4167 GCA_963694245.1 Myxococcota bacterium | reverse complement strand
AGAGCCGCTTCGCGAATTTCTCGCTGAGGCCGGCCTGGAGAATCTTTTCGGCCGTTCGCTCAATATCGTAGGTGATCCGCGAGTGCGTGAACGTGTCGGTCTCCGTATCGAGGATGCCGAAGCATGCTCGAGCGTCCCGATCCCGAGGTTGTCCCACGCTTCCCACGTTGATCAGCCATTTGTGCCCATCGCGACCGACCGCGGGTGCTCCCTGATCCAACTCATCGACGCCGTTCTCGCTCATCAGGAACGAGGTGGTGAGATGGGAGTGTCCGCAGAAATTGAAGCGTTCCATGCGCTCAAATACGGGCAGATGCTTCGTGGCATCGGATTCGTTGACGACGTAATAGAACCCACTGGGTTTGATCGGGGCGGAATGGTAGAGGGCGATCTGGCCTTCACGATGGGTGTATGGCAGTCCAAACAGCCATTGGTAGTTCTCACGGGTCAGCTCGCGACGGGTCCAGTAGAGGGCCTGTCGCGCCGCCTCGTAGTAGTAGTCGGTGTCCATGACGCCGATGACAGCAGCGTCGTGGTTTCCCATCAAGGTGACATTGGCTCGGGCGCGAATCAGATCGCAGCAGGGGTTGGGATCGGCTCCGTAGCCGATCACGTCTCCCAGGCAGTAGATACGATCCACTGCGGCTTTGTCACACGCCTCGAGGACCACCTCCAGGGCTTCGATGTTGCTGTGGATGTCTGAGATGAATGCATGCTTCATGGGGTCTCCAACTTCCGGCCATCAGGCCTGGTCATCCTAGATCGGGGGGGATGCCACCACAAGGGGGATTCACTGCCCTGGGGTCGGTTTCACGCGTGCGCGTTCGAGGAGTTTCTCCACCAGGTCGGGAAGCTGCGGGGGGCTCTCCGGGGATTGGAGGTGGTGAGGGGCGGTTGGAATCACATCGAGAGCTCCGTATCCGGTCATCGCGGAGAGCTTCCTGGGGTCCTGATGGGCCTCCTTGCAACCGTGCCCGACCAATACCGTGTCCATGGGAGTCGGTGTGAAGTGTGCGTGGGCTCGTTTCACGCGGTGCTCGAGGGAGTGGGAGGGGTCCCCGAGCAGAGCGACGTGCACCGTGCGCGTGCCGGGTTGCACCGTCAACGCACGGGCTGTCTCCAACAACAAGGCGATGCCGATGCTGTCCTCTCTTCCCTCACAGAGAGTCTGCAGCGCGGAGAGGGAAGAGGTTCCGTGCGATCCCACCAGAAGGATCGGGGGGCCGTCCGAACTGGTCCCCGGGAGCGTCAACAGGATATCGTCTCCCGCACGCCGCGGCGTCAGTTTCATATGCCGCAGCGTACGAACGATGTAGGCGGTGGCGCGCTCTGAGCCCGAGCGGCCAAGAGGATCGTCGGGGGGGCTCCCGGTGCCGAGAACGGTGGCGTGCGCCTGTACGTTCCAGGCGGGTTCTCCACAGCGAGAAGTGGGGCAGAGCATCTCCCGGTGAATGCATCCCGATGTGGAGATCACGGCGATGAGAAGAAGGAGGAAGCGCTTCATGGAGACATCCTGGAGGAGCGGCGTCGAACACGCAATGCCGGGACTCGAGGGGCTTGAAGGGGCGTGGACAAACTGGTAGCATGCCGCCGACTCGCACGGCTTCCGGCGGCAGGTGGGATTTCCCCTTTTGTTTCGGGGCGTTGCGCTATCAGATCAAGGGTGTTCAGATGATTCAGAAGCTCTCGTTTCTACTGTGTGCGGCGCTTGCCGTGTTCGTTTCCCCGGGATGTCAGCCAGCGCCCATCGAGTGCGTGTGCAAATGCGATGGTCCCCCGCCTCCGGGAACGGAGGTCACTGTGGTGGAGGCCAGCGCTGAAGCTGCCCCGAAGGCCGTCGTGATGACTCCTCCGAAGAAGGCAGCGGCTCCCGCGGCTCGTCCTGCGACAGCGGCTCGTCCGACTCCTCCCGCGGCGCTTGCGCGGGCAGCAGCGCGAAAGAACGCTCCGCGTCGGGCCAGCGGTCGTGTCGCGCATGAGCCGGGAAGCGGAACACCGACGACGCTGACGGATGGGGACAAGAAGGAGATGGTCACGGTCATGACCGAGTTTGCCAACGCCGCAGGCGCTCGCAATCTCGCTGGAATGCAGAAATGGACGACGGTTCGCCTCGGCAAGTCGTTGGAGTCTGCGGTCGAAAAGTACACGGACCGTCTGTTTCGCCGAACGGACATGTTCTCCACGGGTGCCCAGAAGGGCGTGAGCGTTCTGTCCGCCAATGACCTGAGCGATGGGAACTTCGATGTGGAGTTCAAGTTTGGAAGCGGGGAGACCGCTCGCTGTCTTCTCTTCCGCGAAGAGGGCAAGTGGCGGCTCAATCGTTTGTAGGCCCCGCAGGCATTCGGAGACATCCATGGCGAAACAGCATCTGAATTCGCTCCTCGACTGGTCCACTGACGAGATTCGAGAAGTACTCGCGCTCGCGCATGACGTGAAGAAATCCCCGGATTCTTTTCGCCAGACACTGTCCGGACAGACCCTGGGGATGATCTTCGAGAAGAAGTCGACGCGTACGCGCGTATCCTTTGAAACGGGCATCTATCAGTTGGGGGGAGTGGGACTCTTCTTGAGTTCCAATGATCTCCAGTTGGGACGAGGGGAGCCGATCGCGGATACCGCGCGCGTGCTCTCCCGCTATCTGGACATGATCATGGCGCGCACCTTCAAGCAGGAGACCATCGACGAACTCACGAAATGGGCCGATGTACCGGTCATCAATGGGTTGAGCGATGTCTTCCACCCCTGTCAGGCGTTGACGGATTTCATGACCATGGAAGAGGTCTTCGGTGACATTCAGGGCCTCCGCTTCGCCTATGTGGGCGATGGCAACAACATGGCGCATTCGCTGATGCTGTGTGGTGCCCGACTCGGGGTGGACATGGCGATCGCGAGCCCGACGGACTACACGGTGGAGAGTGGTCTCGTGGATGCTGCCCGAAGCGCCGGAACGGGAGCTCGAATTGAGCTCACGACAGATCCCGCGGAGGCGATCCGTGGGGCCCATGTGGTCTACACGGATGTGTGGACCTCGATGGGGCAGGAGGAGGAGACTGCGCAGCGCCTCGAGGCGTTTGCGGGGTATGAGATCGACGATCGGCTCATGGGCATCGCCGATTCCCGGGCGGTCTTCATGCACTGCCTCCCCGCGCATCGCGGAGAAGAGGTCTCCGCGAGCGTCTGCGACGGCGAGCAGTCAATCATCTTCGACCAGGCCGAGAATCGCCTTCACGCCCAGAAGGGATTGATGGTGGCCCTCGGGAACCGGTGGCGTACTTGATCAGCCGGATGCAGGCTTCAGCAGGGAGCCTGTTTCTGGGTGTCCTCGTCATGGGATGTCCGGATGCGAGCGTATCCGTCGAGACCCGTCAGAGGACAACGACGACCGTGAGCGCTCCGGCGCCTGTCGCGGACCCGGTGGTCGCGACGGTGCTCGGCAAGAAACTGACTCTCTCCGTATTGGAAGCGATGGGGCCGGAGGCGGTTCACGCGAACACTCCCGAGGCGCTGCTTCGCGTCGGTGTGGGAGTGATGCTCGCGACCGAAGAAGCCCGGCGTGCGGGTGTCGACTCCCTGCCGAATCAGAACGCATGGGAGCATGTGAAGCGCTTTCTTGAGCGTGCCTACAATCCGGCGACCACGTGTCGCAATCTCGGGGAGGAGGCTCTCGGCACAGCGTGGAAGATGCATCGCCGCTCCTATGTGCACCCGGACATGTTTGATGTGGTGGACGTGCAGATGATCTGCTGTCCCCGGGGGAAGGCGCCTTGTGTGGACGATCCCGAAGTCGATGCATGCATGGAGGAGGGAGTGCTCGAGTCGGAGCGCGTCTTCGCCGCCCTCGCTTCGCGTTCGGAGTCCCGGGAGATGCTTTTGAGCGCGGCGGCCAGCCTGCAGAAGGAGAACCCTCGGATCGGGGTGGTGGAATACACCTTCGCCTATGATTTCGATTTCGCCCATCACGAGCAGCCCGGGAAGTGGGTGGTGATGGAGCCGTCCTTGATCTCTGCGGTGCGTGGCGCACGTGATGGAGAGGTGATCGCTCCCACCCGAAGCGCGTATGGCCATCATGTCCTCTATCTCGTTCGGCATCGAAAGAAGTCCGTGGGGAATCCGGAGGACCCGGCGATCAAGGAGTCGCTTCGGAGCCGTGCGTGCGATGCGCTGGTG
>CAVOCR010000274.1:0-4191 GCA_963694245.1 Myxococcota bacterium | reverse complement strand
TCATCGTCTCCCTTCCAAAACCCGATCAGGAAATGGAGGCGCCAGAAAAAGCGCAGCATCTAGCCCAGCACAATGTGAAGACAGATCGCGAGACCCGAGCGCGCAAACGCAGCAGTCGGAGAACGACGCGACAGAGCAACCAGAAAGTGGTCCAGAAGTCGAAGGTGCAGAACCGGAAGTCGAAGAGCGCAAAACCCACGCGACTCCCGAGGCCAGAGGACTCCCCGCGGCATCCCACGCCGACCGAACGGACCCCCCTCGACGCCACTGGCACCCTCGCACGATTCGACGAACTCACCGTGAAGAGCCGTCCACGGATGGTGCTCCCTGCCACCAACGAAGCCACGGCGCTCGCAAACATCCAGATGCTCACGGGAGACGGTTCGGCTGCCGACGACGCCCTTCTGGAGGTCCGGGAAGAAGCCGAAACCTCCGTGGTCAATGCGCGAGAGTTTCGATACTGGCATTATTTCCAGCGAATCAAGGATCGCGTTCGCGAGCATTGGGAGCCCCAGGACGCCAAGAAGCGCAACGACCCCACCGGTCGCATTCACGGGATGAAGGACCGGTACTGTGTGGTCCATGTCACGCTCGACTCCGACGGGCGCGTGCGAAAGCTGAAGCTTGATCGCCCCTCGGGCGCGGATTATCTGGACCGTTCTGGGATTCAGGCGTTCCGCAATGCAGACCAGTTCCCCAATCCCCCCACAGGACTCATCGACGACTCGGGGGAAGTCATCTTTCAATTCGGCTTCCTCTTCGAAATGTCCGACTCCCCCACCCTCTTTTGGAAACGATGAGAGGCTTCTCACGCACCGTCCTGCTGGGCCTCGTCGCGCTTGGGTTCCTCGGGGCCTCGACGCCCCTCTCCGCGCAGGGGCTCCCCTGCGCATGGGATGAAGCCACCGAGTGCATGGAGACCTCCACCCAGCATTTCACCATCCATCACGCGCTCCACAACCAGAAGAAAGCGCTCTCATTGGCTCGCTGGGTCGACCAGGAGCTTGTGAAGAATGGACGCGAGATGGGGCAGAGTGAGGCCGTCCTCGCCTCTCCGCGGATCACCATTCGGCTCGCGCCTGATGAGGCCTCGTTTTTTGCCGCGCAACCCGACAACAGCCGCATCCCCGAGTGGGCCGCGGGTGTCGCCTACGGAGATCGGCACCTGATCGTCCTGAGCCTCGCGACCAGCCATTTTTTCAACCTCAACGAAATCACACGCCACGAGATCAGCCATGTCGCCGTACGACGAGCCGCGGGGACACGCATTCCCCGGTGGCTGGACGAAGGTCTCGCGATTCTCCACGCCGGGGAACATGCGCAGTCCCGGATTCTCAAGGCGGACGGAGCCGCGTTGACCGGCACCCTCATTCCCTTCAAGAAGCTGACCCGTGGATTTCCCCGCGCGGGCTCCCGGGCGGAGCTCGCCTACGCCCAGAGCTACCGCTTCGTGCACTGGCTCATGAACTCCCAGGGGCTCGCACAACGCCTCCCTCTCCTTCTGGATGCTGTCCGCTCGGGTCGTCCCTTCAATGACGCCTTCGCGGACGTCATGGACGAACCCCTCCCCTTTGTCGAGGCACGGTGGATCACGCACCTCGAGACCTCGGCCACCTGGCTCGCCTTTCTCATGGATCCGGAATGGCTCTGGGGTTTCGCGGGGCTTCTCTTCCTTCTGGCCTACGGAATTCGACGCCGGAACATCGCAAGAGACATCGCTGCCATGGACTCGGACGACGAGGAGGAAGCGTGGCCCCCCCACGAACTCCCCAACCTCCAGCCTCCCTCGGATCCACCCGACTGACGCGCTCTTCATTCCTCGTGGTGGACCGCTTGACCTTTCCCGAGCGCCGTGCTAGCGGTTTTCAGAGAGCAGTCCATCGAATGAGGAGGCCCCATTGAGCGCAGTCGTGATCGACGGGAAGAAGATCGCTGAGGACGTTCGTGAAGAGGTCGGCTCCCGGGTGCAGGCCCTCGCCAAGCAGGGGGTCATCCCCGGGCTTGCGGTCGTTCAGGTCGGCTCCGATCCCGCCTCATCCGTCTATGTCCGAAACAAGCGTCGCACCTGCGAACGCCTGGGGATTCAATCGTTTGCGCATGATCTGGATCCCACGATCTCCCAGGAGGAACTCCTCACGCTGATCGACCAGCTCAATGCAGATCCCCGGGTGCACGGAATTCTTGTCCAGCTCCCGCTTCCCCGTCATGTCGACAGCGATCAGGTGATCATCCGGATTGCACCGGAAAAGGACGTGGATGGTTTTCACCCGATGAACGCAGGACTTCTTGCGACCGGCGGAGACGCGTTGACGCCGTGCACACCCACGGGAGTCATCGAGATGCTCCGGCGACATGCGATCCCGATGGAAGGGCAGCAAGCGGTCGTCATCGGCCGCAGCAACATCGTCGGCAAGCCCATGGCCCAGCTCCTTCTCGCCGAGAATGCAACCGTCACCATGGCGCATAGTCGGACCCGAGACCTCCCCGCCGTCGCACGTACGGCCGACATCCTGGTGGTCGCGGTCGGGCGGGCGGAATTCGTCAAAAAGGACTGGATCAAGCCCGGAGCAGTCGTCGTCGACGTCGGTATCCAGCGCAACGACGAGGGCCGGCTGGTCGGAGATGTCGCCTTCGACGAAGTCGTGGAGATCGCGGGTCACGCGACGCCCGTTCCCGGCGGCGTCGGACCCATGACGATCGCCATGCTCATGCACAACACCACGACCGCTGCGGAACGAAGCGTCGCAGCTCAGAAGGGAGAATCATGAGCCACGACCTCAAGAGGACGCCACTCCACGCTGAACATGCACGCCATGATGCCCGATTTGTCGACTTTGGCGGGTGGGACATGCCCGTGCAATACACCGGAACACTCAAAGAGCATGCGGCAGTCCGATCCGCTGGCGGACTCTTCGATGTGAGTCATATGGGTGAAGTCCTCGTCCGCGGACCGGAAGCGGTTCAGGCCGTGAACCGCCTCGTGACCAACGACGTGACCCGCATCGGCGATGGTCAGGCACAGTACACGGCCATGTGCCTCCCCAATGGGGGAATCATCGATGACCTGATCGTGTATCGCGTCCGGGAAGACGAGCTCTTCCTCTGCGTGAATGCGTCCAATCGGGAAAAGGACTTCCACTGGATCCGTGACCATCTGGAAGGCGAGGCCGAAGCCACGGATGAAAGCGATGAATGGTGCCAGATCGCGCTTCAGGGACCTCAGGCGATCGAGGTTCTCGCGGAGGTTCTGGGTCACCGGGACCTCGCAGAGATGCGCCCCTTTCGATTTCAAGACGTGCTCTGGAAAGGTCGGACGCCCCTCCGAATCGCGACCACTGGCTATACCGGTTCCGGCGGCTATGAGATCTATCTTCCCGCAGAAGAGGGACCGGCACTGTGGCGGGCTCTCTTCGCTGCAGGCGACCCACGAGGCATCGTCCCCGCCGGGCTCG
Organism: Myxococcota bacterium; assembly: GCA_963694245.1. GTDB lineage: Bacteria > Myxococcota_A > UBA9042 > JABWCM01 > JABWCM01 > CAVOCR01. Next base: position 739 of record CAVOCR010000274.1, on the reverse strand, counting down.
GCGCACGCGACACGCTGCGACTGGAGATGGGCTATTGCCTCTACGGAAACGACATCGATGAGACGACCACCCCCCTCGAGGCGGGTCTCGGCTGGGTGACCCGATTGGAAGCTGGCGATTTCATCGGGCGAGATGCCCTCCTCGCGCAGAAAGAAGCGGGGATCCCCCGGAAGCTCGTAGGCTTCATTCTCTCGGATCGGGGCATTGCCCGAGCGCATGCCCCCCTGCTCATGGATGGCGAAGTAGTCGGAGAGGTGACGAGCGGAACGATGTCTCCGACCTTGAAACAAGCCATAGGGATGGGGTATGTCCCATGGCATCAATCCCAGACGGGGACACCGATTGCAGCCGAAATACGCGGACGGGCGGCCGCAGGAACACTGACTCGCCCACCATTCATCACGATCTGACTGAACGTATCTGGACACAGAGAGGAGCACATGAGCAACATCCCAGAAGACCTCCATTACACGCGGGAACATGAGTGGGCCCGCGTCGATGCGGACGGAAACGTCGTGATTGGCATCACAGACTACGCCCAGAGCTCTCTCGGCGAGATTGTCTATGTTGAACTCCCGGAAGTCGGAGATGGCGTGACACGGGAAGAGGCGTTTGGAGTCGTGGAGTCGACCAAATCAGTCTCTGATCTTCTCGCGCCGATCAGCGGAAACGTGACCGAGACCAATGGGATCCCCGTCGACAACCCCGAAGTCTGCAACGAAGACCCCTACGCCGAGGG
>CAVOCR010000273.1:0-4192 GCA_963694245.1 Myxococcota bacterium | reverse complement strand
TGTGACTTGTAGTCGTCGCCAGAACGTCCATGAAACCCGTTCGTAACCGAAAGAATTCCCGGAGTGGATGGAGTCTTGTCAGGGGAAGGAAAGGTGCGCTCGTGTGTCCATGAAGGGCTCTGGAGGGCCGACGCTGGCGTGGAACTCTCGTCTGGTTCACACTTCAACGGGAACGCGGAAGACCGAAGGGGACAAGCATCATGGCACTCGAAGGACGCATCTTCAGACCTCCGAGTGAAGCCCGGAGTGTTCTCCTCCAGGTCACGCTCGGGTGCAGTCATAACGAATGCGTGTACTGCGACATGTATCGGGACAAGCAGTTTCGTCCCAAGCCTCTGGCCACGATCCTGGAGGACATCGCGGACGCGCGCGACCTCGGCCCGCGCTCCAACAAGCTCTTTCTGTGTGATGGCGATGCCCTGATTCTCCCGAATCGGAAGCTCCTGCCGATCCTGGAGGCGATTCGAAGCGAACTTCCCTGGATTGAGCGCGTCGGGACCTACGGAGATACACGGAGCGTCACCCGCAAGACGATCGCGGAACTCACGGAACTGCGGGAAGCGGGTCTCGGCATCGTGTATCACGGGGTGGAGACCGGGGATGAGGCGGTGATGCACTCCATCACGAAAGGGGGCACCCGCGCAGAGTGCATTGATACTGCTCAGCGTTTGCGGGCTGCCGGAATCGATCATTCGGTGATCCTGCTCCTGGGGATTGGGAGCGTGGAGCGGAGTCAGGCCCATGCGGAAGCCACGGCCTCTCTGCTCACGGAGATGGACCCGCCCTATTGCGGGGTGCTCACGACTACGGTTGTTCCCGGGACTCCGCTCGCAGAATTGGAGGCGAACGGTGCATTCACTCTGCCCGGTCCGTTCGAAATGCTCGCGGAGTTGCGCGTCTTGATCGCCGAAGCTTCGCTCACGGGGTGTCGATTCAGCACGAATCACGCGAGCAACTATCTGCCCATTCGTTCGATTCTTCCCCGGGATCGGGAGGCGATTCTGGACGCCCTCGACCGGGTGCTTGAGGCGCGTGACCCGGCGTTGTTGAAGCCGGAATTCCTGCGGGGCCTCTAGCGTTCAGCGCGTGAATGCGGCGTTGTGGCCGTGGGCCATCACGCGAGCGATGGCGGCCTCGTCGATCCCGGGGATGCTTCGCACGCGCTCCAACTCCACCGGAAGCGTGACGGCGGAGAGCAGCGTGTTGTCCGTACACACCGTGACCTGGACGCCTGCGTCCAGCCATCGCCGCAGGGGATGCTCGGAGACCTCGGCGATCACGCCTGTGTGTACGTTGGAAGTGGGGCATGCTTCGATCGTGACGCCTCGTGCGAGCACGAGTTCCAGGACGGTGGGATCGTCCAGAAGAGTGGTCCCGTGGCCGATTCGCTCTGCGCGCAATGTTTCAATCGCGACGCGTATTTCTTCGGGGGGACGGCCTTCTCCTGCGTGCACGGTCCGCCCGATACCGAGTTCCTCTGCGCGTCGAAAGGCCGGTCCGTAGTCCTGCATCGAGAAGTCGTGACCCGGCGCGGGTCCCCCCGCGAGATCAATCCCCACGACCCCTGTTCGTGAACGTGCGGCCTCCACCAGGCGGGATACGAGGTCCGGAGAGTCTCCGTAGAGCGCACAGAGGAGCAGTCCTGCCCGTCCCTCGATGCCTTCGAGGGCTGCATCGATGATGGCCTCCATCGAACCTCCGGCGTGCAATTGAGGAGCGAAGCGTATCTCCAGGGTCGAGATCCCCTCCTCCCGGGCGTCTTCGCACATCTCGGACGCCACGCGCCGGACGACATCGGGTTGTTGGAGGACCGAGAGCGTGAACGCGAAGCGAGCGAGGGCGGATTCCAGCCCCATGCCCTTCGTAAAAGCGAGGTTGTCGGGGACCTTCTTGCCGTGATCGGCTGCGAGCTCTCGGAGGGTCTCGGCACGAATCGAGCCGTCGAGGTGGCGGTGGAGCTCCGCGAGGGAGAGGCGCTGGGGAGATCGCGTCGACATCTGCTGGAGTCTGCCCCGTCGTCCGTGTCCTCACAAGTGGGCAGGTCCCGGGGATTTGACGGATTCGGGCTCGCGGAACTAACGTGCGCGCATCCAATCATCGGAGGCACGCGTCATGACCACGACGACAAGCAAAGAGAATCCGGAACTCATGGGACATCCAACAGGGCTGTTCACCCTGTTCTTTGCCGAGATGTGGGAGCGCTTCTCCTACTACGGCATGCGGGCGCTCCTCGTCCTCTACATCATCAAGGGATTTCTCGCGCGCTCCGACGGAGACGCCTACGCGATCTACGGCGCCTACGCGGGTCTGGTCTACGCGACACCGTTCATCGGTGGAGTGATCGCCGATAGACTGGTGGGGGCCCGCCGCGCGGTCATTCTGGGAGGCGTGCTGATGGCCGCCGGGCATCTCCTGATGACCTGGGAAGCCGAGTGGCCCTTCTTTGCAGCGCTTTCGCTCCTGATTGTCGGGAATGGGTTCTTCAAGCCGAACATCTCGACGATCGTGGGAAGTCTCTATCCCGACGGCAGCCCGAAAAAGGATTCGGGATTCACCATCTTCTACATCGGAATCAACCTTGGTGCCGCGATGGCTCCGCTGCTGTGCGGCTATGTCGGCGAGACCTACGGTTGGCATTACGGTTTCGGTCTCGCGACCTTTGGAATGCTCGTGGGGCTCGGCGTCTTCGTGTTTCCACGGGGATTGGCGCGTTGGACGATCCTCGGCACGGCGCTGCTCGCGGGCGCCTTGATGATCAAGTTGAATTGGAACGAGGTCATCTACGTGCTCGCGCCGAATGCTCTGGTCGCCGGTTTTCTGGTGGTTTCAGGGTTGCTCGCGTTTCTGGCGATTCAGAGAGGTGGGCTTCCCACCTGGGCGGGCGCTCCTCCGAACCTCGCAGCCCTCAAGGAGAAGGTGCTGGGTCCCATCAATCGGGAGTGGGCGGTCTATCTCGGCGCGTTCGCAGCGGTTCCGCTCATCACCCTCGTGATGGTGATGGATGGGCAATGGGGCGTGCTCTTTCATCTGGGAGAGATCGAGATCCGCTTCATTGGGCTGGTCATGTTGATCATCGGCGCGGTCGCCGGAGTCATGATCACCCGCGAATCGATGAAATCCACACGAATCGAGCGGGATCGGATGCTCGTGGTGCTGGTGTTGATGTTCTTCTCGATGCTCTTCTGGGCGTTCTTCGAGCAGGCGGGGAGCTCCATCAACCTCTTCACGGATCGGAACGTGGATCGCGTCTTTGAAACGGCGTCGATCGAACCCGACATGGTGGGAACGACGGTCACGGTGGACGTCACTCAGGAATTGAATGGTCGGTCGATGGGCGAGCAGGTCATCACGATGACTCAGATCGACGCCTGGCGGAAAGACAAGATCGCGACCGTCGAGTGGGCGGTCTCGGAAGACGATGTCGGGATGGGAATTCGGGGGTCGGAGGTCGCGACGAGCGCGTTTCAGGCGGTGAACCCGACCTACATCATGCTCTTCGGTCTGCTCTTCAGCGCGCTCTGGACTTTCCTCGCTCGTCGCAACATGGAGCCGAGCACGCCGGTCAAGTTTGGACTGGGGATCCTGCAGCTGGCCATGGGCTTTGGCGCCCTCTGGTATGGCGCTCAGAACGCCTCGGAGTTCGGGATCGTCAATATGAACTGGCTCATGCTCGCCTATCTATTGATCACGACAGGCGAGCTCTGTCTGAGCCCGGTCGGGCTCTCGATGGTGACGAACCTCGCGCCGAAGCGGATCGTCAGCATGGTGATGGGGGCCTGGTTCCTTGCGGTCGCGTTCTCGAATTATCTCTCGGCGATCATCGCGGCATTCACGGGGGTCTCCCACGGGGGAGGCGGGGGCGAGCTTCCGCCACCCACGGAGACCGTGAACATCTACGGGGATGTCTTTGGAACCATCGCGGTGACCGCGGCGATCTCCGCCGTCATCTGTTTTGCGCTCGCGCCCCTGCTCTCGAAGTGGATGCATGCGGACGAGGATGCGCAGTCCGATGCCTCGACGTCGGTCGAGGTGTAGCACGTGTCCGGAATCCGCTGGGGAATGCGGCTGGTCTCCATTCTCGTCCTCGTGGCGTTTCTGGGGGTCCCCGTGTTTCGATTTCTGGTGCGTCCGGTCACGCGCCTGATCACGGGAGTCTCTGCTGCAGCGGGGCCCTATGCGGGATCGCTGGCGA
>CAVOCR010000272.1:0-4206 GCA_963694245.1 Myxococcota bacterium | reverse complement strand
TTTCGAGATGCTCCCGGAGCACCTCTTCCGCCGATTTGAGGCATTCCCGCTCAAGAAGAAGCCGAGCGTAATGCATCACGTGATCCGTGTTCTCGGGCTCGAGTTCGGCCGCACGCTTCCACAGGCGCTCCGCAGCACCCCGATCGTAGGCAGCGAGATGGGCCTTGGCGCGTTCCGCGAGATCGTCTGCGGACTCCTTCTCCTCCGCCACCACCGAAACCGGTGGAGGGGAGGGCTCTTCAGGGATCGGATTGAGGGCAAAATAGGCCCCCACTCCCAGAGCGGCTCCGAGCGCGGCCAACGCCAGCCAGGGCCCCTTGCCGACGTCCGGTAGATTCCCCCCCGATTTCAACGCTTCCAGACTCTGATTCGCATCCGCCAACCGCTCGGAAGGAGGCGCCATGGCCCCCCCGATCATCTCGCGCAATCCATGCCCCGCTCCCAGCTTCTCCAAATCGCCATCCATGTCGGCATGAGGCTCTGCCACGGGATTTCCAAGCAACATCTGATACGCGAGGACGCCGAGCGAAAACACATCGTCGGCGGCATCGGCTGGTCGCCCGGAGAGACGCTCGGTGGAGACATGACCGAGTCCCCTGGGCTGAGCAGAGGGATCGGAGGCAAGACGATCAACCTGGGCATTCACGAGAAGTCCGCCGAGGCCAAATCCCGCAATTTTCACGGTATAATCGGTGGGATCCCGGGCTGCTTTCCGTCCCGGAATCATTCGGATGTTGGCGGGGCGAACATCGGCATGCACGATCCCCGCTCGATGGGCAGCGGCCAGGCCGGAAGCGACCTGTTTCAAGATCGGAATGACCTGATGGGGAGGGACTGGCCCTCCAAACCCATGCATCCAATCCTCGAGAGTCCGCGCCCCTTCCATGGCTTCGTAATGGAGAAAGGGAGTCTCGTCTTCCAACGAGGCGCCCTTCAGGGCCTGGACATGGGGATGATGTCCAATGCTTGTCTGAATGCGGGCGAGTTCGTCTCGCTCCTTCCGCAACGCATTCGCCACCTCCGGATCCCGCACGAGCGCGAATTCCCCGTCGGGAGGTCCGGGGCTGGGTGCCCTGGCCAACCACACCTCGGTCTGGGGATCGACATGGAGCAGTTCCGCGCAGGCATGTCCGTTCTTTCCGAGAGCATCTCCGACACACCGGGTGGGCGAGGGGATGGAGAAAAGACCCTCGAGAGCCTCGGGAGAATCCAGCATGGGAAGCCGGATCCCGCCCCGGGCGTCCATCTCGGCGAGGGGTGCGGAAAGCACCCGCGAGAGCTGCTCGGGAATGGCCTCCATCCATTTCTGGAGTGCCTCCGTCTGCGTCTTTGACTGCTCTGGGAAGGAGTCTGTCTTCTCGCCACGAATCTCTTCGATCAGCGCCGAGAGCGCGTCGGGAGACATCGCCATCGCGTCTCGAAAGAGCTCCACCCGCTCATCCGGAGAGTGCCCACCGAACTTTTTCCAGACGTCGCGTACCACGGAGCCTGAAAGCGCCTCATGATCAACCGCCCCACCTCGCGGCGCATCGACCTTCAACGCCGCCGTGATGAGCTCTCGAAGGAGCAGATGCTCCTCTGCTGCTGGTGTGCGTGGCTCCAATCCCCTCTCTCCCACTCCGAACCCAGAGTCTACCGGTTTCCACGGCCTCTCGGCGAGCACACTGGAGAAAATTCACGACGGTTCAGGGACTGGACCGCGGATGGAGGACAATTGAATGAAAGGAAAAGGGCGAATCCAGCTACTTCTTGGGAGCCGGTTTCTTTCCCTTCTTGTGCTCGTAACAGTACTTGTTGCAATCACCATCGGGGCAGCAGGTCTTGCAGGTCTCACACCCGTCTGGACCGCAGCACGTCTCGGTACAACAATCGCCCTCACACGTCATGTTGCAATCCGCACGCTGCAACACGGAGGCGAGGACAACTCCCGTTCCGGGAGCGGATTCCATCACTTCGGCCGATCCCACGGAGGAATGCATCCCCATGGACCCGGTTCCCGCGCTGAGCGCTGCGGGAAACACGATGAGGCTCACCCATGCAATGACTGTCAATGCCACGCGCATACCGTGATTTCCTTGAATTTGTACGGCCCCGAGCATGAAACGAAGTACTCCCCAGACGAAGCCAAAGCTCACATCTGCCGCTACAATCATCATCAATCCATCGTGGAGACCCACGTTAACCACATTTCCTTGGAAATTTCTACCGTTGAACGCCGGAGAAATTCCCAAAGTCCTTGTTCCGACACCTAATCGCTGAACTCTTCGCCCCTGAATTTGAAAAAAAAAGAAAATCACGCGGGCGATGCGGGGAAACGAACACTTTCGACCCATCCCATGCTGAATCGACGCTGAGGCTCGTGATAGGGTGATTCGGGGATCACGTTCAAGGAGAGCGAGCATGTCCGGCTGGAAATCGTGGATGCCAATCGTCGCTGCGATCATCGCGCTCACCCTGGGCGGATGCAGCCATGAGGTCATCGACGTCTACGATCTCTGCAATCCCGACGATCCGAGCTGCGATCTGGACGAGGACGGCATCCCCAATGGAGAGGACGCGTTCCCCGACGATCCCCGCTGCTCGGTCGAGAGCACCACGAACTGCACCGCCTGCGGGCAGGGATGCCCCGACAACGGCTACTGCCAGGACGCGGCTTGCGTCTGCCACGGCCATTGGCTTCTTCCCGGATGTGACGAACCGCTCGGAGTCGACGAGGTGATCCCCTTCGCATCGCTGGGCAATCCCGTCCCCGGCGCGACGGGCCTCGCCATCGTGGACACCTGGGAATGGACGCCCGGCGAAATCCACGAACAGGTGCTCCTCATCGGCTCACTTGCCGAGTCCCAGGTGTATTCCATCGCCTTCGAGGAGCTCCCGAGCGGATATGAGTTCGAGGCCATCAACGCGCATCCGGTGCCCTGCTGCTTCACGGATCTCGCCGCGGATCGCACTGGCTTCTGGCTGGTGGACGACATCCAGCATCTTCGCCGGGCGACCAGCGAAAGCCAGGAGGATCTCGGCGCGCTGGACTGCACGGACGGCGTCGCCCTCGGCCCCTCGGAGGACACCCCGGTGTCGCTTCTTTGCGGCGCTGAGTTCCAACACCTCGACTCGGACGCCGCGATCACACAGACCCAGTCGTTGGAGTCCGCCGGCACCTTCCTCGCTCGAAACGACGACTGGGTGGTGACGCTCACGGGCGTGACGGCGACCTCGGAGGGTCCGCAGCAGGTGCTCTCGCTCTTCCACGCGAAGCCCGAGGGAGCGCTCCCGCTCGCTCGAACCATCACGATGGCGCTGGATGCCACGAGCATCGACGGCCTGGCGCTCCAGGGACACAAGATCTGGTTTCTGGCAGGCGGCGAAGGTGCCGATGCCGGGCGGGTCCACGTCGTCCGCGTGGACCTGAAGGAGATCCCCGAATGATGCGCGTCCTCCCCCTCTTCATCCTGCTCATGTTCGGCGGATGCTACGACTCCCTCACGAAGGCCGATCTCTGCAACCCCCGATTCGAGGACTGCAGCCAGTACGAATCGAATTCGAGCGGGACAACCAGGATCTCTCCGGAGGGTGGCGAGGTCGCCGTGGGGGGTGCCGAAGTCGGCGAGGAAGGCAGCGGCGACGAGTGGAATAATGACCCCGCCGAGGAGAAACCTCCCGTTGAGGAGGAAGGCATCGGGGTTGACATTGACGACCCGGCTGATGAAACAACAAATCCCGAACACGGCGATGATGGCGGCGATGATGCCGAAGAAACAACTCCTCCTCCTGAGCCGGACACGTGTCTGGACTGGTCCGAAGTGGGCGAAGGCTGCATCCTCGACACCTGTGGCGACCTGGGCGAGGCATGCCTGGAAGACCCGGATTGTCAGAGCACGCTCTTCTGCTTCATGCAAACCTGCGAAGGCTGCTGCGCCTACGACCTGGACTGCCTGTTCAACTATTGCGCTATCGCGATGTCCCAGTGTGGGGGTGCCTCTCCCATCCTTCAGGGCCTGCTGATGTGCATCTCCCAGAACTGTTCATGATGCCAAGGAACCTCCTCCTCTTTTCCATGCTGCTCCTCGTGTTTTCGGGGTGCTACGACTCCCTCACCGAGGCCGATCTCTGCAACGACAACTTCGAGGACTGCAGCCAGTACGAGTCGCATTCGAGCGGGTCGAGCGGGTCGAGCGGGTCGAGCGGGTCGAGCGGGTCGAGCGGGTC
>CAVOCR010000271.1:0-4210 GCA_963694245.1 Myxococcota bacterium | reverse complement strand
AACATCGTCGCGTCTCTTCCGGCTCCGGACCTCCTGATCTATCTCCGATGCAGTGTCAAATCCGTTCGAAAACGTATCCGAATGAGGGGTCGTCCTGAAGAGCAGTCCATCAATCCCAACTACCTGAACAGATTACATTCCCTTTACGAGGACTGGTTCGATCGCTATGATAGAAGTGCGACGCTTGTCGTCGACACGGAGCAGGTGGATTACGTACATGACATGGTGCATCGCCTGGATCTCATCGAGAAGATCGAGGCTGTGATGAAGGGAAAGAAAGTCTCCGTTTGAAATGAATCCACTCAGAGATCGCTTGTGCGTGATCTCTCCTTCAGCAAGGTGCATCAGTTGCCGATGGTATAGGCATGGTGCAGTTTAATTCCGAGCCCAATCTTCTTCTGGTCAGTGACCTGCATCTCGGTGATCCGCATCTGGCGGGGCGGTCGGAAGCGTTCGCACGCTGGCTGGATGATCACGCGGAGAATCTCCTGGAAGAACGTCCCTGGCGACTTCTGTTGAATGGGGACACGTTTGAGTTTCTGCATCTCGCTCCTCAGGGGGGACCCAGCGCCTGGGAAGGCCCCCCGGATGAGGCGAGTGCGCTCTTGAAGCTGGCGCGGCTCTCCCGGGCGGCACGCCCGGCGATTGAGGCGATGGGCCGCTTCCTGCGGGCCGGTCATGACCTTCATTTCATCGTCGGAAATCACGACAGGGAGCTGCTTCTTCGTCCAGTCGCCCGATTGCTCCGTCGCATTTTGTTTCGGGCCTCGGGGCTGTCGCGGGGAGAGTGGAAGACCCATGCCTCACGGATCGCCGTTCATCCCTGGTTCTATTGCGAGCCCGGTGAGGTCTACGTCGAGCACGGGAATCAATTCGATGAATACGCCTCCTACACGGAGGTGCTCGAGGCCAACCCCGGTCGCGACAGCCGGACGCTCGAGGAGCCTTCTTCTCACGCCGCGGTCCGCTATTTCGTCTACCGGGATTCGGATCTCTTTGCCATGCATCATGTCGATGACTGGACCTTCATCCAGTACATCCGCTGGGGGATTGAACAAGGGCCTCTTCGGGGACTGAAGCTTCTCTTCGGGTATGTGCAGCTGGTGATTCAGCTGGTGCGTCATGAGTTTGGAAGAATGGACTTCAGCGAGCGTCCCTCCATGCGTGTTCAGCGCATGTTGGAGGGGCTCGCACGGCGTCATGGAATGCGCCTCTCCTCCCTGGAGGCCTTGCGTCGCACATGGCGGAGACCCGCCACTGTGTTCAGCGTGGTGCGTTGTTATCTTGCGGATCGTTTCGCGCTGGTCCTGAGTCTGGTCGTCGCCGCGGCGGTCATCTGGACGCTGGGGGGAGCGACATGGACCACCGCTGTCAGCTTGCCAGGTCTTGCCTGCGCGGGTGCGCTCTGCTGGTGGTTGCTCTCGCGCATGCGGAACCTCGACATGGTTCCTCAGCTCGAGAGAGCCGCCATTCTGGTGCGCAGAATCGCGGGTGTTCGCATTGTCGCCTTTGGTCATAGCCATGTTCCGGTGCAGCAGCGCCTCGGCAAGCCCGGAAACTGGTATCTGAATCCCGGCGGCTGGGATGAATCCGTGAATCTTCCCTCCAGCTTCGTCCTCGCTCGTGACGACGAGGACCACCTCCGACTGGTGGACTCTCCCTCCTTCGCCTTGCAGTCGACCCACAGCGCCTGACATCATCACCCCCTGCAATGAGCTGAGCATTGGGAGGTTCGCGTGAAGCACGTCGGCATAAATATTAAAATCGTGGGAATGTGTCTCTTTCTTTTTCCGGGATGTGGAGGCGACGAGGGTTCTGCTTCGGAAGGAAGTGAAGAGACCGGTTCGGAGTCTTCTGGTGAGGAGGTGTCCGGGGGCGAGTCCACGGGCCTCGAGACGGAAGAGTCCGGCGGAGAGGAGACGGGGGAGTCCACAGGCGGCGGGGATGTCTGTGAACCGGGCAGTGAGCTTGTCTGCCAATGTCCCGGCGATTCTCCAGGACTGCTCATCTGTCTTCCGAATGGAACCGGCTACGCGGCGTGTGCCTGTGGGGATTCCCCTCTCCTGTGCGAGCCCGGAACCGCGTTGGAGTGTGCTTGTCCCGACGATCCGTCAGGCGGACCCTGGGGAGGTGAACAACCGTGTCTGGAAGATGGAAGCGGCTGGGCGGAATGCACCTGTGGTTTCGATGCGGTGGCAGGTGCCTGGCGATTGAAATTCAAGGGAGAGGCCGAATGCGTGGATTTCTCGGTGCTCTCCACCAAGTTGATCGCCGCCGGGCATGCGGTCGTGGACATTGGACAGGATGGCTCCGCGACACTTCAGTTTCACGATCAGACCTTCAATGAGTTCAAGGATCTGGACCTGCCGGACGCTGAATTGACGGAGGAGGGAATCTATCGGGCGTCCCTTCCGGTCACGGAGTTCGATGACACGCCCAACTGCAAGGTCAACTCGGGCTATGTCCTGGAGCTTGAAAAGAGCGCAGGCGGCATGGAAGGCACTCTCTCTTTTTCAGAGACGAAGAAAGGAGGAGGCTGCTTCACGGATGGTTGTGAGGGGACCGCGGAATTCACCGCGATCTCCCTGGGGGATGCCCCGGATGCCGCGTTGCTCAGCAGTCCATTCGCCTACAACTATGCCAATCCGATCGATGGCATGAGCGAGGCCGGTGAGATTGTGGTCTATCCCATTGAAGGACGCCCTCGTTATCTCCTCTTTGACATCTACACACCGGGGACCCAGCTGAACACGATTCGCGGTCTTCCCTACATCGTGAGCGGTTCGGGGCAGTTGACGGGGCGTGCGTATGCGTACGTGGTGGATCAGGGCTGCACCGACGTGGATCTATGGGATCTGGCGTTGACTCTCCAGTACGGAGCGGAGTTCGGAGGGAGCCTTGAGCATCGGGCTCGGGTTCACTGGGATTGTGAGGATGCGTCCGAGACGTTGTCGATTGGGACGTTTACGCCCTGATCGACGAGGATGTCGGGAGAGGAGAGGGTCGCGGAGACCCGGGGGCCTCCGCGACACGTGTTCCTCAACCGCAGGCGGGGTCTCCGTAGAGACAGCCTTCCTGGTCGCATGTGCTGTCGTCGTAGAGTCCCGCACAGGGGTCCACTTCGCAGGTGCCACTGGTCTCGTTGGTGAACTTGCAGCCGAGAGGCGCGTTGCACCAGCCGATGGCTCCGAATCCACAGGTGTCTCCGATGTAGCCGTTCTTCACGCATTTCCAGTCGTTGGAATCGACTGAGGCGGGGATGCAGCTCGTCCCCTGGAAGCAGATGCCGTCTCCACTCACGTTGCAGGCCGCTCCGGCGAGGACATGGGGCTTGCAGACGCCCGTGGCCGTGCTCGTTCCGTCCCCGGTGCAGGCGAGGAAGAGTCCATCACAGTCTCCGTACTGCTCTCCACAGCTCTCGCCTTCTGCCTGATCGCTTGGGTAGCAGTTGTAGGTGTCACCCCCTGCGGTCGTTGCGAAGCAGAGGCTCCCGCCTTCGCACAATCCGATTCCCGCCCCGCAGGCGGTGTTCGCGGCCTGATTCGGGTAACAGGTCGAAGTATCTCCTCCGAGCGCATCCAGGATGCATACGTTGCTTTCCGTACACAGTCCCAGTCCGGATCCACAGGTCTGGCCCGAGTCCAGGGGGGCATAGCATGAGCTGGTCTCCGCGCCTGAGGCATCTGCAATGCAGGCATTGGGCTCCTCGCAGTCCCCGACACCCCAGGTCAAGCAGGGATCGCCCTCGACTCCCTTCGGGGCACATGTCGCGGAAGTCTGAGTGGCGTCCGTGTACTGACAGTCTCCGTTGTCGTCGCAGAGTCCATTGCCGATGCCGCACGCGTTGCCGGGAATCTGCTGTGGGTAGCATTTGAACAGGTCGTAGGTGGAGTCTGTCGGGAAACAGTCCGCGCCGTCCTCGCAGGAGCCCAGTCCGACTCCACATACGGTCCCGACACTCAGATTCGCGGTGCAGACGAAATTGGTGTGGTCGGCGTTGTACAAGCAGCTGCTTCCGGGCTCACAGGGCTTGGTCTTCTTCCAGCATGTGGTCCCCGTCAGGAGGTACGACTCGCAGGTTCCGCCGCTGCAGTAGCTGCCTTCATCACAGGTTCCGCAGGTTCCGCCGCAGCCATCGTCACCGCATTGCTGGCCCGCGTCGCATTGGGGCTCACAGCACCCGTCGAGTTCGCTGCAGAAGTCACAGATG
>CAVOCR010000270.1:0-4217 GCA_963694245.1 Myxococcota bacterium | reverse complement strand
CTCACCGTGGTGCACGGTTCCGCCAGCAGTCTCGGGAACACGATCCCCATCAGCGTCAGCCTCCTGCTCCTCATCCTGAGCTTCGTGATGACGCCCCCGGACCCGCCGCGTGCGGGGCGGCGCCAGGCGCTGGTCCCTCTGGCAATCGGGTTCTTGCTCATCCTCGCGTGCGGAGTCGCCCCGAAGAAGTTCATCAAAACCCACGAGTGGCGTGCCGCGACCGTGCTTACCGACTCAGCGCCCCGACGCTGGATCCGCCAGAACATCTCCACAAGCTACAAGAACCTGAGCAACGCCGCGGTGCTGGATCGCATCGACGACATCGACCTCGAGGCCGCGCGAAGGACGCTGGTCAGCTATCGGAACAGAGGACTTCCCTCGGAACAGACCGCCACGCCGCTGCTGGCCCCTCTGGGGGGAGACCCCGCCACGAGCAGGGCGCTGCGACGACGACTCGGGCTCCCCGAAGAGGGCCCCATCAACGTCATCGCTCTCTTTCTGGAAAGCGTACGGACGTTTGAGATGCTCGATGCGGAGATCGCTCCTCAGATCTTTCCCGGAACCCTGGAGATGCTCGAGAAATACGGCTTGTGGTTCACCCATGCCTACAGCAGCAGCCTCAGCGCGGGCCAGACCGTGCGCGGACAGTTCAGCACCCAGTGCGGAGTACTGCCCAACATCGGTGGTGCCGCGACCTACATCGCCCACGGCAACCTCCGCATCCATTGCCTGCAACGAATACTCGCCGATCATGGATACGAGACCGTGTGGCTCAACACCCACACAAGCGACTATCACGGGAAGCGCCACTTTGAAGCGCGACAGGGGATCCGCCACTTCTATGATCGGAGCCACTTCAGCAACGTAGGGGTCCAGGGCAAGGTGGGCGCCTGGGGGCTGGCCGACGGCCCGTTCCTCATCGAATCAAAGCGCATCCTTGAAGGGACCCGGAACCCCTTCTACGCGAACCTCCTCACCATCAGCACGCACCACCCTTTCGGCATCATCGATGAAGGTCCCATCCCCCAACCGCTCGCCGAGGCGTATGCGGACCGGGAGGACTACCTTGGATACCTGTCCCGTCTCCGCTACCTCGACCTCCACCTTCCCGCCTTCATTCGCGGGATCCTCGAGGGCCCCCTGGGGGACAACACGGTGATCGTCCTGCTGGGGGATCACGGCACATCCGTTCTTCCACGCCCCCTCTCCACAGCGCGCAAGACGGAACTGGCGTTTCGAATCCCCCTTGCGCTGCTCACCCGCGACATGCCCGCGCCGGGAAAAATCTCACGACAAGTGCACCAAATCGATGTGCCGCACACGGTCGCACGCCTGGTCGGGGCCGAGGCAGAGGTCACCTGGATCGGACGCGGTCTCTTTGAGGAGAAGGGCTCTCCGTGGGTCTATCTGTCCGACGGGGGGATCTCATTCCGGGAGGGTGAACGTGCATGTTACGCTGGCCTCAGCGGCCCCGAATGTTTCAGTCTGAAGGGAGTCGATCCCCTCTTCGCCGCCGATTTGGCTCCGTATCCAGGAGACCCTGCCCCGGACCTCGCATTCTACAAGAAGGTCATCGAAGGGAACCTGAGCCTCATCGCCTTCAATGGGTTCCTCCCCATCAGCGCCGGCCCCAGCAGCGACTGAATCCGCAAGAGGTGGCAGAAGGGCTCTCGGTTCCGAACGGCCTCCCGACGTGGACCGTGACGGGGAGGTCCTGAGCACCAAACCGGCTTCAGGAGCGCTCTGCGTGGTCCGCACGCAGAATGTCGGCCAGGGACTCCGCGATGGGATCCCATGCGAGTTTCTGACTCGACCGGAGGGCGTCCTCGCGTGCGCCGGCAAGATCGGTCGCGAGAGCCCGTTGCAGACCTTCTAGAAGCTCTCCGGTGCTCTCACCCTGGAGCGGAACCACCGCACGATCCAGGGCGATCTCCGCGACATGGTTCACGCGCGGAGCCAGGAGCGGCAACCCAAAGTCCAGCGCCAGGACCGCGGTCCCTGAACTGTAGGCCGTGCGCGGCAACACGATCATGTCCGAACCCCGGAAGAAGTTCTGCACGTCCTCATCGGGAATCGTCCAGTCGTGAACGATGATGCGTGCGTCCTGCTCGGCCAGAGCGCGAATCGTGCGGGCGTAGCTCGGGATCATCGCTCGCCCGGCGATCAACAATCGCGCCCGAGGATCCTCCAGCAGCTTGAAGGCCTCGATGACCCCCGTGATGTTCTTGTAGGGGCGGATGGAACCGAAGACGAGAAAGACGAAGGCATCCTCCTCGATCCCCAGCTCGCGCCTGGCCTCTGCGCCCGTGCGGGTATCGGGGTAATGACCGGCATAGCTCCCATGAGGCACCCAGTGGACATCGTGACTCCGCCCATGAATGTCGGAGAGATGCTGTGCCGACTCACGGAAGTTGACCAGAATCAAATCACTCCGGTCCACCATCCGTTGCCTGAGATCACGTCCGAGACGCCCGTGCGGTCCCTCATGGGGCATCAGGTTGTGAAACGTCCACATGATCCGGACGCCAGCGCTCCTCAAAACCTTCAAGAGCAGGAAAAATCGCAGGGCGCGAAAAGGGGTCCGCCACGCGTGTCGATGACCATACTCGGAACCGGGCCAGTGGAAGTGGACGTAATCCGGAAGCGGACTCCAGAGCTTGAAGAGCCATCGGCGCCAGAGATGAGTGTTCGCAAGGACGTGGATTCCGGCCTGCCCGAGGTGTTCATAGAACAGGTGCAGATAGGGATTGCCGCTTCGGGCGGGCACATGCGCCAACGTGGGTTGTGATGGACTTGAATTCACCCGTCATTCTCCGAGCGTTGTTCCTTGAGAAAAGACAGCTTGGCCAGGCCCTTGATGAAACGCCAGTCCTCATCCGCCATGAGGCGGAAGTTCTGGCACAGGAACAGGTAGACGCCAAGATAGAGGAGTCCGCCTGCCATGAGCTTCCCCACGATCCCGGAGACCATGCCCGCCAGAACCCACGCCGGCAACACAGCCGCCGCGGCACAGGCCAGATTGGTGCCATATCGATGGAGCGGGAAGATGCTCCGCAAGGGCATCTCGAGGGCATCCCCGATGGCCCAGAAGGTATAGGCCGAGGACGCGACCAGCGCGGCCACCGTCGCGATGGCCGGGCCGGGAAATCCCAGGAGATGCACGAAAGCGAAGTTCAGGATCAGGTTGAGGACCAGGGCGATGATTGCGGCGTTCAATGGAACGCGGGTACGCCCCAGCGCCTGCATCAACATCCCATAGTTCGTCACACGCAAAAGCAGCAGCAGCAGATAGATCCGAAAAAGCTGCGACGAGGGCAGAAAGTCCGCTCCAAAGGAGAGGACATAGAGTTCCTCCGCGAAGACGAAGCAAAAGAAGAACAGGGGCAGTACCACAAGCGAGATCTTCTCGATCGACGCGTGCCAAAGCGCCACGAAGCTCTTCCGATCTCCTCTCGCCTCGGCCTGCACCAGGCTCGGCATGAGCGCCTGCATCGTCGCGCCGCAAATCATCGCCGCGAGCGGGAGTTCCGTGGCACCGCGCTCATAGATCGCGAACTCTGATGCGAAAAACAGCATGACGACGAACTTGTCCATCTGGATGTTGGCGGTGCCCGCGATACGCGACGCACCGAGGGGAAGTGAGAACTTCACCTGCTCCCGGAGCGGAACACTCGGAGCCTGCATCTGGATCCCGCGACTGGTGTAAAACACGAGCACCCAGCCGACGACCAGAGACAAGAAGGATCCCCCCGCAATGGCCCACATCACCTCTGCGATGGTTCCGCTCAAGGCGGCGACCAGGATCAGCCCCACCCCAATCGGAATTCGTGACAGGATGGCGAACCCCCCGGCCAACCTCACCCTCCCCGTGGCGACAAAATAAGGCGGAATGGCACCCAGCCCCAACTCCATCAACACGATCGCGCCCAGAGGCGCAGCGAGCCCCTCGCTCGACTCCCCTGTGAGCCAGTCCAGCGCAGCCGGGAAAAGAAAGATCAACGAGAGGATGGCCGCCCCGGAGCAGAGGAGGAGAAGAGATGTCCTCCAAAACAATCCCAGCCCACGCTCGCGGGAGTTCTCCCGGGAGACGAAGTAGAGGATGCTCTCGGGCAACCCGAGCTTGAGGAAGACGGTGATCGTCGCCGCGACCACGTAGTATTTGATGATGCTGTTCCACTGGGGCAGCGGAATCAGACGAAGGGCGATGGCATTGGTGA
>CAVOCR010000269.1:0-4219 GCA_963694245.1 Myxococcota bacterium | reverse complement strand
CGGAAACCCCTTCATCCGTGGCGCGCTGGAAGGAACCTACGATGTCCCCAACACCAACTTCACGGGGACGGGCACGTGCGAAGTCCTCAACGAGAAGGAGCTTGCCGAGCTGAACGGCCAGACGCTCTTCCTCTGCCCGGGTTCCGGGGCCGAAGTCGGGATCGCCGACAACGCGTTGCAGACCATCGGCGGAAACATCGTCCTCTCACTTCGAGATGAAAGTGGAGAGTACGTCGTCGTTCAAATGGAGGGCTCGTTCGACGCGGCCGGCGGGACCGGCTTCTCCGGCGGTGGAAGCGCGACGGTCAACCGGGAGAAATGCCTCTTCGGAACGGCAGGAGCCGACTACTCCTTCTGGCTCATCCCCGGTGCCGGTGCGGAAGCGACCATCGCGGAGAACGCACTCACGCACGTCGGAGGCACCGTCCCCTTCCAGGTGCAGGATGCTGTGGGACCCCTCATCGAGGGACACGCAGAAGGCGACTTCGAGGTCGAGTCCGGGGTCTTCAACGGGACCGGAGGCGTCTACCTCGGTCGGGACCTCGATTTCCAGGTGACGGACAACACCCTCGTGAAGTTCAAGCAGGGCTCCGGTGGAGAAGGCGAGGTCGTGAACAACGAGCTCCGCAAGCTCGGGGGCACGCTCACCTGCGAAATCATTCAAGACGGGGAACCCCTGGTCCGCCTCTCCGCCGCTGGTGAATACGACGCGGTCGAAAACTCCCTGCTGTGGTGCGAAGGAACCGCCGAGCTTCTGCGCCCGTTTGAGATGCTCGACGGAGGCATCATCATTGAAGGGGTGACGGGCACGGCCCGCATCGAGAACAACGAACTCGTATCGGCCGGTGGAGAAGGAAGCATTCGGGTCCCGATGCTTCCCGGAGACGTCAACGGAACCTTCAACATCGCATGGCGAAACGAAGGGGGACGCGACGTCTATTCGGGTGGCGGTGAGATCAACTTCACGATCTTCGACGACCCGGAGACCGGCCGCAAAATGAGCGGCATGGTCGCCGCGCAATACAACGAGGACGACACCTTCCACGTGGAAGGTGAAGTGGACTTCGACATCAACCCCATGCTCGGTGGAACGCTCGGCGTGGCCATGGACATGGGCCCCGGCGTCGAACCGGATCCTGTCTTCAGTGGGACCATGGAATGCGAAGGAGAACTCGTCCAGGGACGCGATCTCTTCAACCTCGAGATCCCCATCATCCCGCATACGCCCGTCAATTTCGGCGGTCTGCCCATCACCATGTTCTTCGGAGCCATGGGCGGAATGGGGCTCGAAATGCTCCCCCTCACCTTCGCCGCATCGGTGGGCGTGGACAACTTCCGCCCCATGAGCCAGGAAGCGGACGTTCCCGACTTCGAGGCGATGCTCGAACTCAACTGGGGCCTCAATTTCAACGCCCTCCTCGCGGCCTACATGAGCCTCGAACTCGGCTACCCCGGCTTCGCAGCGGGTGGTGGAGTCCGCGGAGAAGCGGAACTGAACGCGCCCCTCGAAGTGCAGCCCTACGGGGTATTGCGTGGAAGCGCCGACGGATTTGGCGGCGAGCTGGGCATCGGGATCTCCCTGGCCCCCACCATGGACCTCCGCATCATCCTCTTCGCGAGCGCGACGCTTGGAGCGGAGTCCTTCCAGCACGATCTCGCGACCTTCGAGTACTCGCTGGGTGAGCTCTTCCGATTCGAATGGGGAACCAAGTACATGTTCGGGGACCCCGCGCTCCAGGGAACGGAAGAGGCGACCCCCGTCGACCAGGGTGCCCCCGCGGCCGAGAAGAAGGACACGGAACAGATCGCAGCCCCGACAGTCGAGCCCTCGAGCGCAAGCGGCGCCGACAATGTCCCCGGCGGACCTCAACTCGAAAGCGGTCAGGAGGTCGCCGACAAGCAACCTGGCGCCGGCGGCGGCGACGGGGCGATGGGCGACCTGATGGAGAAGATCGAGGATGTGAAGGTCCTCGCCGGAGGACTTCAGGCGTTGATGTATCTGGGCAAGGTCCTCGCCGGATGCCTGGTGGCACTCGCGACATTTGGGCCGGTTGGACTCGTCGTCTACATCGTCTTCGAAGCCATCTTCGGCGACCTCAGCTGGGACGCCATCACGGAAGCAGTGGAGAACCTCCAGGCGGCACTCAGCACCGCCGCCGAGCTTCTCGAGCCCTTCTTCCCGACGTGGCTCAACGACATCATCAAGGTGTTCACAGGTGAGAAGCCCGGCCTGTGGGCGGCACTCACCGGCGCTGACGACGCCATGCGCGACGCGGTCAACAACGGCGATCATCTCGTGGCGCCCACGGCAATGCGGGCGAAGATGTGCGAGCAGATGCTCAGCGGATGGACCGGTGAAGCGGACCAGGAGTGCATCATCAAAGTCCTCGAGGAATCCGCGCGGAAGGGCGATATCGCCCAGGTCGTCAGCGGGGCAGGCGGCGCTGACTGGTTCATCTCGGATCTCGATGGTTACGAAGACACCCGGGCATGCCAGCTCTTCGACAACGCCGGAATCAGCTACGACTCGGGCTGGTAGGAGGACGCGCAGCAGACCATGGTTTTTCCATCCACCATCTACGGCGCTCCCCTCGACCAGAGCGCCCTGGTTCCCATCCAGGCCTTCGCCCAGGCGATTAGCGAGGGCGACGAGAACGGGGCCAGGGCGGAATGCACCCCGAACTCCTGGGAGTGCCCGGGCGACAGCCCAGGCCGCCTGTTCGCCCAATGCGTCCGAAAGGGACTGGTCCTTGTCCCGGGAATCATCGGGAGACTGCGCTCCGAGCGCGCCTCAGCGCGCGTGTTCCTTCAGGAAGAAGGCCGGGATGAGCGCATTCACGACCTCTTCCTCCTCCTCACGCGAGAGAGCGGCTCCTGGCGCATCGCCGCCCCGACGACGTCGCGCAATACCGTGGGCCTCTTCCTTCGAGGCGACCTCGCGGTGCCCACCCTCGTCGCTGATTTGCCGCCCTCGAAGTCCGTGGCGGAATGGGCGGAATCTGCGTTGCAGACCCCCCTCGGTGAACTCGCGGAGTTTGCCGCGAAAGGCGACGGAATCCGACTCACGCATGCCACGACCCTCGCAGGACGAGGCGCCGCCTGTTTCCAGGTGGACACGCCGGAACGGCCCGTTCCGATCCAGGCGTGGGTGCTTCTCGAACAAGACGACCACGCATCCTGGCACCCCCGCCGATGGAGCCGAAGCCTCTCTTTGGAGGCCTTCCTCGACGGGCTGGACATTCCCTGGGACGCCACAGAACACGACAAGGAGAGAGCCATGTCCGATGACACCGCTGGAAACGACACCACGACCGGTCCTGAGAGCGAAGAAGGCAATCGACAGAAAGCCAACGTCCCACCCGAAAAGGCCGCGGAGATGATTCAAGCCTTCGGCGAACTCGTGAAGGGGATGGCTCAGGCCAGGGAGAGAGGTGAAATCGAGACGCCGACCATCCAGGTCAAGCCCGGCGAAGGCGGCAAGCTCCCGGAGGCGATGCTGAATCTCTTCTCCGCCGCGATCCAGCAAGCCCAGGCCAACCAGGGAACCGCCCCCAGCTCCGGCCCCTCGGCGGCGGCACCCGCGCCTCCTGTCACTGCCTCCAGGCCCACCCCGGACGACAACGTCGTCAACCTCGATCAGGAAAGGGAAAAGCGGGAGAAGCGAGAGCCCTCGGAGCTGGAAATGAAGGTCCAGAGCACCGTCAAGACTGCTTTCACGGACTACATGGCGAAGAACGTGGCCACCGATGGAAATCCCGACGTCAACGTGGACGGCGAGTTCCTTCAACAACACGGCCCCGCAGTCATGGGTGCGGTCATGCAATCACTTGCATCCGTGCTGATCCCGGACAAGCTGGAATTCAGTGTCCCCGCTGAGAACACCGGAGACGACGGAGCCGAACCCCGCAAGGTGAACCTGAAGGTGGATCTTGCCGGAATGCTGAACAGCCTGAAGCCGAAGAACGCGCCCCCCAAAGAGGGCGATTGAGGCGCGGCGATGCCCCTCTCCAGTCTGACCTCACCGGGGCATGTTGAAGCTCAATTCGCTCAGGTGACGGACTTCCTTCTAGCGCATCGATCGCTTTGGCAAGAGCGCCCTTTTGTCGATCGGGATGTCGCGTGGTCGAGCAGTCACCCGGGGCTGCACCGCTGGTTCAGCGCCCTTCCCGTTCCTGCCATTGATGCCGCCGAGTCTGGTCACTTCCCCGAGGACCTTCCC
>CAVOCR010000268.1:0-4221 GCA_963694245.1 Myxococcota bacterium | reverse complement strand
CTCGAGTTTCCCCGACAGCATATTCGTCGCATTGTTCGTGGAATCAAGGAGGGGATGGAAACCCTCTAAGCGATTCGCCGAGCGGACCCTGTTCGGATTCAGGCGGTGGTGTCGGTGGGGTCTTTTCCGGGCTCGTTGCTCAGGAGAAGGCTCTCCTGTCCGTTCAGCAGCATGTCGAGGATCAGAAGCCCGAGCCCCACAGTGATCGCGATGTCCGCGACATTGTAGGTCGGCCAGTGGGAGTCGCCGATGTACATGTCGATGAAGTCCACGACAAATCGGTAGCGGACCCGGTCCACCAGATTTCCGACAGCGCCTCCCAGGATCGTCGCGAACGTGATGAGGTGGAGCATGTTTCCGGGCGGGAGTCGGATCAGGAAGATCAGCAGCACGAGTCCCACAAACGCGGTCACGCTCATGAAAAAGATCTGGCGGAACTGGGGCTCGGCGGTCGCGAGGAATCCCCACGCTGCGCCAGGATTTTCGGCGTAGGTGTATCGAAGGAACCCATCGATCACGGGGACCCGGTGCAAGGTGACCAGGTAGATGTCGCCCGCACTCACCGGCGCATCCTCCTGGAAATTCTCCCAGGCGTCTCCCACCCGCATCTTCCGGGGATTCATGGACAGTCCCCATACGCCTTCTTTTACCGCGTCCGACATGGACTCGACCGTGAGAAACGGGACGTGTTCAGCGATCACCTGAGTGACGTTGTGGTCCTCGAGTTCCTCCGTGATCATCCGACTGATCTCCTGGGGGTTGGCCTCCGGGTATTGGAGTCGCAGCCACCGACGGAGCGAGCGGTGTTGCGAGGGGATCACGAGGCGTGGATTTCGGCTCGTGTCTCCGTGCGCGAACACATACAGCCGTGAGGAGATGGGGGAGCCTCGTCGATAGACGGGATCCGATGGTTTCTTGTGCCCCTCTTCGTCCAGCCGCAGGAGACCTTCGGTGAACAAAGCCTCTCGCGCCTCTTTGGAGAGAGGGCCGAGTCGCTGTTCCAGCACTTCTCCCAGAGTCTGACCCTGATTCTCCGAATCGATCACGATCGCGATGGGATGAGAGGGGGTTGCCAGGTGTGTTTCGGCCCAGTCCTTGGTCCAGAGATCGGCGAAGACGAGACCGCCTCCAATGACGAGAAGAACAAGCGCTTTGCGGGTCCACTGCATGAGAGATTTCCGTGGAGGGGTCAGGGAGTTTCCGAGCGAAGACGCTCGATGACTTCGGAGTAGGACGTGTTCTCGACGATTTCGGCCATTTCCAGGTTGTATCGGGTGACGAGGTCCGAGCGATTGCGCGCCCGTGCATCATCGAGTGCGCGATGGAGGAGGATGAATGCCCTCTCCGTGTTGACGAAATATTCAGACGCTTGAAGCGTGGCAATCACCATGCTTGCCGTGATCGAACGGGAGGTGTGCGCGAATTCGAATCGTCGGTCCGAGGAACTTTCGACCACGAGCACCACGGTGCCTGCGGCATCGCTTCCCGAGTCGTCCTTCCGGGTATTGAAGTCTGCGCGGATTTCGAATCCCGAGAATCGAATGCTGTTCAGCGAGGGATATTCACGCGAGAGGGTGTCTTTCAGCGCGTGGAAGACCGCATCCACAACGCCCACTCCTTTTCCGGAGAGCGATATCGCCTGATCATGGCCGGGCATCCCCGTGACGACGAGATCGGCCGTACAATGGCCCGCGTCGAAATTCTCTTCCACCTTGAGCTGTTCCACGTGGAGATCGAGGGTGTCGTCTCCGAGAACGCGTGACACCAGCGCCGAGGTGGATTCCTGAACCATGAACTCTCCTGAGAACTGCGTCGTTGCTCTCTTGGGACGCCGTGAACGTGAACAGGGGTAGCACAGGGGTCCCGCAAGCGACAAGGCGTGTCAGAAAACCGATGTACTGTGCGGTGATTTTTCGGGTTGAGAACCGACCCTCCGAATCTTGACCGCTGGGTTTCATTCTGCTACCTCTCAGGGCGTCATGAATGCAAACCAGTCCCATCGTGAGAACAAAGTTCGCCCCTCGAGGATTCCGTACGCTCTGATCGTCGCGGCGATCGTCGTCTCCACAATGGCGATGGGCTGCGGACCGATGGAGGCCACGCTCTCCATTGCACGCGCCCAGAAAGCGATTTACGAGGCGGAATCCAACCGGGCTTCGGCCGGTGTGTTTTCCGCGTATCCGTACCAATCCGCCAAGATCTATCTGCATCTTGCGCGGACCAAGCACGGGTTCGGCGAATATGAAATCTGCGAGGAATACGCATCCAAGGCGCTTGAGCGAGCGGAGCTCGCAGTGCTCAAGGCCCGTGCGTATCAGGAATTCCTGATTCAAAAAGAGGAATCCCTTCGTGAAATGCGCCAGAAGGATGCCGAATGAGTGGTCGTTGGTACATTGGGGCGCTCGCACTTCTCCTGTCCTGGGGTGTTTCGGGCTGCATCACGGCTTCGTCGCTTGAAGAGCGCACGCTGGTCATTGAGACGACGCTGAACACGCTCCACGGCCCCGCGACCATGTGCGCTCCGCAGCCCCTGGCGGAAGCGGAAGCGTATCTGGATGTTGCGCGTTATGAATCGGCTCGTGGCGATTCGGTGCTGTCACGTGGACATGTGGAAGCGGCAGAGGAAGCGACGATGGAGCTGGTGCTCGCGTTTCCGGACACCAAGAAAGACGAATGGGGTGAGCGCTGTTACGCGGACTCCGACATGGATGGAATTGCGGATCACAAGGACAGATGCCGCGAGAAGCCGGAGAACTACAACGGGATCGACGACGACGACGGCTGTCCCGATGGGGATGCCGACGGCGACGGCATTTCGAATCGTCAGGATGCTTGTCCGGGTCAGCCGGAAGATCGCGACAACTTTGAGGATGAGGACGGATGTCCTGATCTCGACAATGATGAAGATGGCGTTCCGGATCTCAAGGATGAGTGTCGGAATCAGCCGGAGGATCGGGATTTGTTCGAGGATGAGGATGGATGTCCGGATCCCGACAACGATCAGGATGGCATCGCGGATCTCGTCGACAAATGTCCGCTTGAACCCGAGGATTTCGACGGCGACCAGGACGAGGATGGATGCCCGGACATCTACAAGAACATCGTCGTGCTCGACAACATGATCTCCCTCAAGCAGAAGGTGTTTTTCGCGACGGACAAGGCGAAGATCCTTCCGCGCTCCTTCGAGATGCTCAACGAGATTGCGGATGTATTGCTCAAGCGTGCCGAGATGGTGGTGCGCATCGAGGGCCACACGGACAGCCGCGGGAGTCAGCGATACAACAAGAAGCTCTCCAATTCACGCGCACGGTCTGTTCGGGAGTACCTCATCGATCAGAATGTGCCCGGCGACCGGATGAAATCCCTGGGATTTGGAGAGGATCGTCCGATTGAGGACAACTCCACCGAGGAAGGTCGTGCGGTCAATCGTCGTGTCGAGTTCCACATCGAACAGAAGTAGACAGGCGCAGCCGAAGAGAGGCGTGTGACACTCCCCGTTGCCATTCTTCTCGGCATCGTCCAGGGCCTGACCGAGTTTCTCCCCATCTCGAGCAGTGGCCATCTCCGTTTGATCCAGTCGCTCTTCGGGATCGCGGAACCCCAGACTTTTTTTGATGTCTCCCTCCACCTTGGAACGCTGTTGGCGACCGTGGTGGTGTTCGCCCGTCCTCTCTGGGACGCGCTACTGGGGGGACTTCGATGGCTCTTTCAGCGAACCGATGTCCGCTCGGATGAAAACGCTCGCCTGGCGCTTCTGCTGGTGGTTGGGAGCCTCCCCACCGCCCTCATCGGGTTGAGCCTGGGACCCTTTTTTGAGACGTCTCTGTCCTCCCCAGGCCATGTGGGGGCGTTCCTGATTCTGAATGGCTTCCTTCTTCAGGTCACTCGAGGTCGCGGAGCGGAGGGCGTGGGGCGTGGCGTGGGGGAGATGCGTTGGAGGGATGCGCTCTGGATCGGGGTGTCCCAGGGCTTCGCGGTCATGCGGGGCATTTCACGCTCAGGCTCGACCATTTCGATGGCATTGGTGCTCGGAATCAATCGAGAGACTGCCGCCCGCTTGTCCTTTCTGCTCTCCATTCCCACGATTCTTGGCGCGCTTCTGTTCGAGTGGCGTGGGGCATCTGAGCCCATGGAGATGGCGCTCTCGACCTGGGCGATGGGAGTGACTGTGAGTTTCGCGGTGGGTTTTCTCGCACTCCGTTTTCTCCTCGTGGTCGTCGA
>CAVOCR010000267.1:0-4238 GCA_963694245.1 Myxococcota bacterium | reverse complement strand
CGATGGCGAGACCGATGGCGAGACCGATGGCGAGACCGATGGCGAGACCGATGGCGAGACCGATGGCGAGACCGATGGCGAGACCGATGGCGAGACCGATGGCGAGACCGATGGCGAGACCGATGGCGAGACCGACGGCGAGACCGACGGCGAGACCGACGGCGAGACCGACGGCGAGACCGACGGCGAGACCTCCGAAGAGACTGGAGAGTGCGTGCCGCAATGCGATGCGCTCGAATGTGGACCCGACGGATGCGGGGGGTCCTGTGGAGACTGCCCCGGCGGCGGCGCGTGCGAAGAGGGGCTCTGCGCCCCGAGTGACTGCTGCACGAATACAGGCAGCCCCGGATGCGACAACACCGACTGCATGAGCACCGTCTGTGCAGCGGATTCGTTCTGCTGTGACTCCAACTGGGATCAGTTTTGCGCAGACGATGCGGCGAGTCTCTGCCTCGTCTGCGGCGGAGACCCCGAGAATGCCGAAGGAGGAGAGGATCCCCCCGCAAGCTGCGCGGAGATCGGCCTCTGCATTGACAACTGCGCAGGAGACGCGGCGTGTGAGGAGGGATGCCTCCTGAGCGCCGTGAACCCCGAAGACGCGACCGCGTTCCAGGGATACTACGGCTGCTTTGTCTCCTTTTGCGTGCCCCCCTCCGAGGGCCAGACGGAAGAAGAATGCGTGGACGCAAACTGCGCTGCGGAGAAGACCGCGTGCTTCGGCCCGTGATCCCCGCCGTTTCCGGCCCATCGCCACGCTCAGACCGCGACGTCACCGACGGGTGAGCCTGGGCCTTGTCGCCCTCCTCCCGAGACGCTAGATTCGGCCTTCCACCAGGAGGCCCTCGATGTCCACAGCCCATGATCGTATCGCAGTCGTCGACTTTGGCGGTCAATACGCACATCTGATTGCGACCAAGGTCCGCAGAGCCCAGGTACTCGCGGAAATCCGCCAACCCGAAGACTCCCTCGCGGACTTCAAGGGATACAAGGGAGTCATCCTGTCCGGAAGTCCCAGTCTTTCCGCCTTTGGGGAGGACGCGGACTGGAACAAGGAGATTCTGGATCTGGACGTGCCGATTCTGGGGTTCTGTTTTGGACATCAGGAGATCGCGAAGCGCTACGGGGGGACGGTGGTTCATGGCGGCCGGGAATGGGGCCACGCGAATCTCCACATTCATCGAGAGCATCCCCTCTTCAAAGGACTCTCGGACGTGGAACAGGTCTGGATGAGTCATTTCGACTCCGTCGTGAGCGTCGGCCCCGAATTCGAGGAACTGGGTCATACCGTGACGGGCACGGATGAACAGTCGCACTCCTATGCTGCCATCGCCTCCGACAGCCTCAAGCGATACGGCTTCCAATTCCACCCGGAGGTCGATGACACCACTCACGGCGACGAGATGATCGCCAACTTCGTCACGGGGATCTGCGCCTGCCGACCGACCTGGGACATGCATCAGTTCCTGGAGGCGGAGGTGGCTCGCATTCAAGAACACGTCGGCGATCAGTCCGTTTTTCTCCTCGCCTCCGGAGGCGTCGACTCGACCGTGGCCGCAAAGGTCATCGGCATGGCGCTTCCGAAAGGCCGCTTGAAACTCCTCCATGTGGACAATGGCTTGATGCGCAAGGACGAAAGCGCTGCGGTCATCGAGATGTTTGAGGGTCTCGGGCTGGCCGAAAATCTTCATTTCATCGATGCCTCGGAGGATTTCCTCGACGCGATGGAGGGAATGGTGGAGCCCGAGGCGAAGCGACACGCCATTGGACAGACCTTTGTCGATGTGTTCGATCGGGAAGCGAAGCGGCTCGGCATCACCGATCACCTCCTCGGACAGGGAACCATCTATCCGGACACCGTGGAAACCGGGGGAACCCGGCGCTCCCACACGATCAAGACCCATCACAACCGAGTCCCCATCATCGAGAAGCTCATCGCCGAAGGGCGTGTGGTGGAGCCACTCGCAGACCTCTACAAGGTGGAGGTCCGGGAACTCGGCGCTCGTCTTGGGATCGCAGAGCACGCACTCAACCGCCACCCCTTCCCGGGGCCGGGACTGGGCGTTCGCCTCCTCTGCTCGAAGGGCACTGACACGGCTCCCGATGTGCAATCCGCACTGGATGCCCTCGTCGGACAATTTGGACTCACGGCCGCCGCACTCCCCCTCAAATCTGTCGGCGTCAAAGCCGATTTGCGCTGTTACGAGCACCCGGTTCTGCTCTCGGGGGACGCGCCCTTCGAGACCCTCTTGGAGGCCACTCGACGGATTCTCGGAGAAGTTCCGGACGTGAACCGGGTCATCTGGAATCTCTCGAACACCACGCCCGGCGTCTTCCGTCCCCTCGCAGCCACCATGGTCCGAGAGCGACTGGATCTACTGAGAGAAGCGGACCATCTCGTGATGGAGGGACTCCACAGACACGGACTCTATGATTCCATCTGGCAATGCCCGACCGCGATGATCCCCCTGGAAATCGATGGAAAAGGACAGGAACTGGTCGTCATCCGCCCCGTGCTCTCGGAGCGGGCCATGACCGCTCGTCCCGCCCCTCTCCCGCACGCCCTCCTGACGGAACTGCGGGAGTCCATCGGAGCCCTCGAAGGCATCTCCGGAGTGGCTCTCGATTTGACAGGGAAGCCCCCAGGCACGATCGAATGGGAATAGGAGACGCCACCCACTCCGCGTACAAAAGCCCTGTGATGGGACAAACACGCGCCTTTCCCCTGTCTGTGCTCGCCTTTGCCGCTCTGGCCCTGTTCTGCATGAGCGGCTGCCGGGACTCGAAAGCAGCCCGGACTCCCACCGCCTCGAAACTGAACGCACTCCATCAATGGGGGAGCTGGCGGGGACCTCTCGCTACCGGGGAAGCTCCCCATGCCACGCCGCCTGTGCACTGGAGCGAGCAGAAGAACATTCGCTGGAAGACCCCCCTCCCCGGCGTCGGCCAGTCGACCCCCATCGTCTGGGGCGATCAAATATTCCTGACGGCCGCCATCCCCATCGGTGAAGGATTTGCTCCCCGACCGAGTCCGGCAGCCGGAGCCCACGACAACCGAGCAGTCACTCATCGCCAGCAATTCGTTGTGCTCTCCGTGGATCGGGGAGATGGCCACATCCGGTGGCAACGCACCGTCCACGAGGCCATTCCGGAAGAACAGGGCCATGTCAGCGCCACGCTGGCGTCGGCCTCTCCTGCCACGGATGGCGAACGCGTCTACGCCTTCTTTGGCTCTTTTGGTCTCCATGCCCTCGACATGACAGGAGCGCTGGTGTGGCAGAAGGACCTCGGTCGCATGGCCGCAAAGCACGGACACGGAGAGGGCGCGTCCGCCACTCTGCATGCAGGCGCTCTTGCCGTGAACTGGGATCATGAAGGGCAATCGTTCGTCGTGGTTCTCGACGCCAGGACTGGAGACGAGCGCTGGCGCAAGCAACGAGATGAAGTGACCAGCTGGGCCACGCCCATCGTCGTGGAATGGGAGGGTCGAAACCAGCTGATCGTCCCCGGAAGCCATCGCGTGCGAGCCTACGATCTCCAAACGGGTGAGGTCATCTGGGAATGCGGGGGGCTCTCGAAAAACATCGTGGCATCACCCGTCGCCGGAGAGGGCATGGTGTTCCTTGGAAGCAGCTACGAGATCCGCTCCATGCTCGGAATTCGCCTCGCAGGGGCGAAAGGCGATGTGACGGGAACCTCACACGTGGCCTGGACTCGTCGGAAAGGCACTCCCTACGTCCCCTCCCCGCTCCTGAGCCGTGGGAAACTCCACTTCCTGCGCCACTACCAGAACGTGTTGACGCAAGTGGATCCGAAGACAGGACTGGAGCCCTCGCCCCCGCTTCGCATTCCCGGCTTGAGAAACATCTATGCCTCCCCTGTCGCGGCAGACGGGCGCATCTACATCACGGACAGGGAGGGAGTCACGGTGGTCCTGCAAGACGGAACGCCGCCCCGCCCTCTCGCCACCAACCGACTCGACGAGGGGTTCAGCGCCTCCGTCGCCCTCGTCGACGACCTTCTACTGCTTCGAGGCGAGCATCACCTCTATGCGATTTCCGAAGCACTCCTCCCGGACACAACCCCCTGAAATTACTTGGTTTTGAAGCATTCCCCCGCGATTTAACGGGCGACTGCTCTACATCGAGAAAAAGAGGAGAGGGCTAAATTCGAGATGGGTCCCAGGTTCTGCTAAGATCCCATGCATACAGTGCTCTGGCCCTTTCTGGACAGAGCGCGGA
>CAVOCR010000266.1:0-4239 GCA_963694245.1 Myxococcota bacterium | reverse complement strand
CGGAGCCATCTCACCGGTATCGAGGACGACGCCTGCGTAGACGAGACGGCCCGGATCCAGATCGAGGGGCATTTCAAGCGGGAGAACCAACCATTTCCCACTGTCTTCAGGAGTCACCTCAAGCGTCACCGTGGCGAGCGGGCTCTCATGCTCGAAATTGACGAAGTTTCCGCCAAAATCATCCCAGACGTGCACGACGAGAGTCGTCGCGACAGGGATCTCAAACATCCCCTTCACTGCCCAGATGCGGGTCGGCTGCATCAAATGAAATCGAGCATATTCATGGAGCTCCGCATGCGACGTCTCGACAGCGACATCCTCGCCCTCGACAGCGACATCCTCCGCGCCAGACTCTTCACTGCTGGACGCATCCACGAGCCCATCGTCGTTCCCCTCCCCGGTGTCCTCCTCCGTGGTCTCCTCCACAGAAAGGAGATCGCCCACGTGAATGTCCTCCAGAGCATCCCCCGGAGAATCCAGCACATCCAACCCAACGGAAGAGGGAGGACTCGCCGAAGGGCATCCCAGGAGTCCACCGAGGGAAATCAGAACGGAAAATATCGAGAGGTGTTTGTCAATTCGCATGGTTCCGTCGCATATTGCGGGTCCAGAAGCACCTCGGGTGCAAAGGACCGATGATGATGAAATGGATCAATGCCCTCGCAATTCTGACAGCCTTCATCGGTTGTACTTCCGCAGAAGAGCGGGCGCTTCGTACGTACCTGAACCAGGCCGAACACGCAACGATAGAGCGCTTGCAGGTCCGGGCCATCATGGTCGAATTGAATGAATCGACCACGCCTTCCCCTGAAGCGGCCAGGAGTCCACAGACGATCATCACGGAACACCTCGTCCCCGCGGCACGTCGTTCTCTGGACGCCGCCGAATCGATCTCACAATCCACGAGTCCGCGCGTTCTGGAGATCCACACCGCGCTTCTTGCGGCCGAGCGCAGACGATTGAATGGAGTCCTCGCCCTCGCGGGGCTGACCCGTGCTCAGGACACGCCTCAGACATTGAAGGCCAATCTCTCGTTTCTGGTAGAGCGATGGCTGGATGCGCTCGCCCACCAGGAACGCCATCGCCACGAACTGCTTGCCGCCTGCGCGGAGCATGACGTGGTCTGTCCAGAGTGGACCGCGTCCCCCGCCAGCCTCCCCTGATTTCAACGGGAAGAAGACGACACCATGAAGGGCCCTGGAACCGAGGGCAGAGTCTGTTCGATGCGTTCAATCGGGCCCCGATCCTCTCCTGAGCCATGGAGAACCCGGTAGAGCGCCTGTTTGGCGATGACCTTCCGCACATAGCCCGCTGTCGCCCTGTACGGCATCTCCTCGAGGAACTCATCCGTCGCAAGGTGACCCCGAGAACGCCACCAGCGACTCACCGCCCCACTCCCCGCGTTGTACGCCGCGATGGCCAGAACCTGATTTCCACGAAAAAGAGAGAGCAGTTCAGAGAGAAAACGAGTCCCAACACGCACGTTGAGATTCGGTTTTTTCATGTCTCGGGCCCGGGGCGGGCGCAATCCCAGCAGGTTGACCGCAATGGTCCGGGCAAGAGGTGGAATGACCTGCATCAAACCCACTGCGCCCGCATAGCTGACCGCCTTCGGATTGAAATTGCTCTCCGAGTCCATGATGGCAAGCGCCAGACTCGCCGGAATTCCATGGGTCCTCGAATGCTTGCGGGCGATATCCGTGAACTGGACCGGGCGAGCGGCGAGCCATGTCGCGCGGTTGCTCACATCCGCCGCCGGTCCCCGATGTTCGTTGCGCCGCAGCACCCAGTACCCACCTTTCGAATTGCCGCCCGCCTTGTAGAGGGTGACCAGCAACATCAAACCATCGGGCGAGAGTTCTCCCGCCGCGAGACGACCGTGAAGATCCGAGCGAGCCTCCGAAAACAAGCCCACTCGGACCAGTTCGACCGCAGTCTGGAGAGAGGGATGAGGCGTCAATCGCAGACTTGAAAACGCAGGATCAACGGGCTTTCCTGGGGGTGCTGGGCCCTTCTTGGAGAGGGGAAGCACTCCGTCTCCCGCCAGACGCTGACCCGCGAGGATCGCGTAATATCCCATGGGATGACGGTTCACGAGATCCGACCATGTCTGAAGAGCCGCTTCAATCTGTCCCGACTGACGCTCGGCCCGGCCTCTCCAATACAGCGCCCGCTCCCGCCAGGTCGCTCCATTGCTCGATTTGGTACCGCGATCAAGACGAGCGAGCTGATCAAAAAACGGAATGGATGAAGCCGGGTCATCCGAGAGATAGGCGCTCCATCCGAGCTCCCAGAGACCGAGGAGCTGCTGGGGAGTCCCCGGGTGCTCATGAATCAGGCGACTCAAACGACGCTTTCCCTCGATGGGCAATCGGGAGTGCACGAGGAGCCGACCGGCTCCATGAAGACTCGCCGCCACCAGTCGATGTTCTGGATACCCTTCGATGAGCTCCACGTACTGCTCCGCCGCGAGCACATCGTGGTTGATTCGGCGAAGCGCCAGAGCGCGCACGTAAAGTGCCCACGGATGCAGGCGATCCCCGGGTTTGAGTTTCGCAAGAGCCGCGTCGATCCGCGCCGGAGCCCGATCGCGCTCGCCCCGAATGTTCATGAGGATCAATGCCTCGCCAAGGTTCCGAAGAGCCGCATTTCCTGCTCCTCGCATGGAGAGGAGTCGGGCTCGCAACCCCTTCTTCTGTTTCTTCACGGTATATCGGGTCAACGCCAGGAGGTCCCGGAGAAGATGGTCCAGGACATCCGGACTCGCGCCGACATCCGAAAGGACATGCTCCGCAGCTTCTTGATTCGCTCCCCCCTGCCACCAGACACGCTCCGCCTGCTCGATCCCCTCTTTCTTTCGAGCCATCCCGATCAGAATCTCCGCACGCAGCAATTCCGAGCGGGTCTTCTCTTCGCGGGACAAGGCGGACGCAATCGCCTCCTCGACATCCAGGAGTGCCTCGGCGTCTTGACCCTCCTCATGCAAAAGGATGCCACGCAACTGCCGCGCCTTGCCCGAGAGATGGGAACCGGGGCGAATGGAACCCAGAGCCGCGATCGCGCCTGCCCGATCCCCTCTTCCACGGCGAATGTCTGCGATGCGCATCATGGCAAGATCGGCAAA
Organism: Myxococcota bacterium; assembly: GCA_963694245.1. Taxonomy (GTDB): domain Bacteria; phylum Myxococcota_A; class UBA9042; order JABWCM01; family JABWCM01; genus CAVOCR01. The sequence continues at coordinate 1,115 of CAVOCR010000266.1, read as the reverse complement.
GGCCGGATGGTGGCCCGCCTGCTGGAGATGCGCCTCACTTCTCTCCGTGTCACGGAGGCGTCGTGCAAGCTCTGCCTGAAGGAAGCGCAACACAGGCGCTTTCTCCTCTCCGGGGTTCGCTGCAAGATGATTTTCAAGCCCTTCCAACGCGGCTCGAAGTCTCCCTCCATCCCAATCTCTTCGGATCTCGCGGAGCCCTCCGTCCTCATCCAGATGCGAGGTCAGCGAAAGGTAGGGGGACACCACAGAAGGGGGGTCGCCCACGGGCTCCGCCGCAACGGCAGACCCCATGGAAACCATCAGAACCAGAAACCCGAAGGCTCCACGACTTGCTGGACATGGTGGGGTGACGTTCGTCATCAAAAACGCGGAATCGGAAGGGACTCCAGTAAAACGACTCTCGGGTGAATCAGTCGAGGTTCACAAACGTGAGAAGCATCCCGACCTCATCGCCGAGGATGCTTTCAATGGGGAACGGAATCTCCGAGGTGTCGATCTCCGCGGTGAGGGCCGAAATCGGCAACGTCAGGAGAAGTGAAAATCCATCCGCAGTGGTCTCATACGCCGCATTCGAAGGCAGGTCGAAGTCGGGAAGCTCAGCGCCTTCACTCAGGCATTGGGTCAGGTCGAAGAAGAGATAATCTCCATCCACATCATAGCATCCGCCTCCACCGAGAACCTCGGTGAAGTCCTCGTCGATGTCGTTGCCAAGAAGCCCGCCCGTGATGTGGAGGTCCAGGGCGGCATGGAGCGACCAGAGATCCCCGTCGAACACCGCCGACCCGGAGGTCGTTCCGTTGTCCGTGATGTCGAGGTTCGCGGCCTCCAGAATAGCCGTGCTGTCAGGATTCAGGTAGATTTCCGCGGTAATCAATCCCAGGGAACCAGTGGGAATGCTCCCCCCAATCAGGATCGGAAAGTCGCCCAGCACCATCGTGGTGACCACTGCCTCGTCGCTCGCAACGGGCTCGATGCACATCGAAGGCTGCCCATCCACACAGGCGTTCATGCCCCCGGTCTCCTCGCCGGTCTCACCGGTCTCCTCGCCGGTCTCACCGGTCTCGTCGCCCGTGGTCTCGCCCTCGGTCTCGTCGCCCGTGGTCTCACCGGTCTCG